>NZ_JASGBV010000018.1:0-43275 GCF_030053245.1 Stenotrophomonas sp. RS-48 | reverse complement strand
GGTCCGCCTGCTGACCGAAGATCCCGCGCATCCGTACAGCGCGATCAGCGGCTGGGCCAGCCAGGACAAGAACGCCCCGGTGCCCGGCGCCGACGGCTTCAAGCTGGTCGGTGACACCCGCGACTTCGTGCTGGCCAAGGGCCAGAACGAACTGCAGATCCCGTTCGTGTGGACCGCCGACAACGGCGTGACCATCAAGCGCACCCTCACCGTCTCGCGCAACGAGTACGCCGTGCGCTTCAAGGATGAAGTCAGCAATGCCGGCGCCACCACGTGGAACGGCTACGTCTACCGCACCCTGGACCGCACCCCGACCATCCTGTCGCGGAGCATGACCAACCCGGATTCCTTCAGCTTCAACGGTGCCACCTGGTACGACAACGACAAAAAGTACCAGCGTCGTGCGTTCAAGGATTACCTGGAGGACGGTGCGCTGAACCAGAACATCACCGGCGGCTGGCTGGCGATGCTGCAGCACCACTTCTTCACCGCGTGGATCCCGCAGAAGGACCAGGTCGCCCACTACGTGCTGTCGCAGGTGGACGGTCGTGACCTGATCGAAGCGCGCGGACCGGCCTTTACCCTGGCCCCGGGCCAGTCCACCAGCACCGAAGCGCGCCTGTGGGTCGGCCCCAAGCTGGTCAACCTGATCGCCAAGGAAGACGTGCCGGGCCTGGATCGCGTGGTCGACTACAGCCGTTTCTCGATGATGGCGGTGATCGGCCAGGGCCTGTTCTGGGTGCTCAACCAGGTGCACAAGCTGGTCGGCAACTGGGGCTGGGCGATCGTCGGCCTGGTGGTGCTGCTGAAGCTGGTGCTGTACCCGCTGTCGGCCGTGCAATACAAGAGTGGCGCCAAGATGCGCCGCTTCCAGCCGCGCATCCAGCAGCTGAAGGAACGCTATGGCGATGACCGCCAGAAGTTCCAGACCGCGATGATGGAGCTGTACAAGAAGGAGAAGATCAATCCGATGGGCGGCTGCCTGCCGATCCTCATCCAGATGCCGATCTTCTTCGCCCTGTACTGGGTGCTGGTGGAGTCGGTCGAACTGCGCCAGGCGCCGTGGCTGGGCTGGATCCAGGACCTGACCGCGCGTGACCCGTACTTCATCCTGCCGGTGATCAACGTGGCGGTGATGTGGTTCACCCAGAAGCTCACGCCTGCGCCGGGCATGGACCCGATGCAGCAGAAGATGATGCAGTTCATGCCGCTGGTGTTCGGCGTCATGATGGCCTTCATGCCGTCCGGCCTGGTCCTGTACTGGGTGGTCAACGGCGGCCTGGGCCTGCTGCAGCAGTGGTGGATGACCAAGCGCCATGGCGGCGACCCGGTCCCGGCCACCGCCGCGTCGGCTCCGGTCAAGAAGAAGTAATCGGTAGAGTCGGCCGCTGGCCGGCTGACCGCAGCAGAAGCCCGCCGCAAGGCGGGCTTTTCGCATGAGGCGGTAGAATTCCGCGCGTGCGCAACCGGAGACGTTCCAAGCGATGAATGAGGCAGCCAGCACCGACACCATTGTCGCCATCGCCAGCGCGCCAGGTGCAGGTGGCGTCGGCATCCTGCGCCTGTCCGGCCCGCGCGCCGCCGCCATCGCCAACGCACTGGGCGCAACCGGCCTGCGCCCACGTCACGCGCATTACGCACGTCTACGCGACGCCGACGGCGAGGTGATCGACGATGGCATCGTGCTGTGGTTCCCGGCACCGAACAGCTTCACCGGCGAAGAAGTGGTGGAACTGCAGGGCCATGGCAGCCCGGTGTTGCTGCAGCAACTGGTTGCACGCTGCATCGCGCTCGGCGCGCGGCAGGCGCGGCCCGGTGAGTTCAGCGAGCGCGCCTTCCTCAACGGCAAGCTCGATCTGGCTCAGGCCGAGGCCATCGCCGATCTGATCGCTGCGGGCGACAACCGCGCCGCGCGTGCTGCCCGTCGCTCGCTGGACGGGGTGTTCTCGCGGCGCATCGACGCCGTGGTCGAGCAGCTGGTGCTGCTGCGCGTGCATGTGGAAGCGGCCATCGATTTTGTAGATGAGCCGCTGGATACGCTGGGCGGCGCGCAGGTGCGCCGCGGGCTGGAACTGGCACGCAGCGACCTGGCCCTGCTGCGCCGCGATGCCGAGCGTGGCCGTCGCCTGCGCGATGGCCTGCACGCGGTGCTGATCGGCCCGCCTAACGCCGGCAAAAGTTCATTGCTCAATGCGCTTGCCGGCAGCGAACGCGCCATCGTCACCGACATCGCCGGCACCACGCGCGACACGCTGCGCGAGACCATCCGCCTGGATGGACTGGAGCTGACCCTGGTCGATACTGCCGGCCTGCGCGACGGTGGCGACGCCATCGAACGCGAAGGCATGCGCCGTGCCCACGTGGAGATCGAACGCACCGACCTGGCGTTGATCGTGCTGGACGCACGCGATCCGGCGGCGGGCGAGGCGGCCATCGGCGAAGCGGTGCGGGCCGTGCCGCACAAGGTCTACATCCACAACAAGTCGGATCTGCTGCAGGCCGGGCCAACCGTGGACGATCCGGACCGTGTGTTCGTTTCGGCCGCTACCGGTGCCGGACTCGACGACCTGCACGCGCGCCTGCGCGCGATCGCATCGGCAGGCGCGGGCGAACAGGTGGACGGCGAGTTCTCCGCGCGTACCCGCCACGTGGATGCAATCGAGCGTGCGCAGGAACATGCCCGTCGCGCTGATGGCGAGCTGGCCCACGAACACCTGGAACTGGCAGCCGAAGAGCTGCGGCTCGCACATGACGCGCTGGGCGAGATCACCGGGCAGATGAGCGCCGATGACCTGCTGGGACGGATCTTCTCCAGCTTCTGCATCGGGAAGTAAGCCGCGCGGAGCCGTAGATAGGAGCTCATTCTCCGGCCACATTCCCCATAAAGTGACGTAATTGGCACTGAATCTGGGTCAGGATCTGACCAACGGCTTGAGTCAGGGCAAGTCCCGGGTTAGCGTGCGGAAAAATCTGACAAGGAACGGCAGATGCATCCAGATCATGTGGAGTACCAGCACTTTACCTATCCGGCACAGCTGGCCCGCTCTCTGAACTCGCTCGCTGGAATCATTGAAGGGATCGCTATCGATCAGGAGATCAACGAGCTTGAGCGCGGCTTTCTCGAAGGCTGGATCCAGCAGCATGTAGCACGCCGCAAATACCATCCCTTCAACGAGCTGATTCCTGTTGCCGAGGCAGCTCTGGTGGATGGAGTCCTTACAGAGGAAGGGGCTGAGGACATTCGGTGGCTCGTCTCGAAGATGCGATCTGCAGAGCGCATCGGCAGCACCGTTGCCGATCTCCAGCGACTACATGCCGTACTGGGCGGGATCGTCGCCGATTGCGAGATCAGCGAAGCTGAACTGCGCGGTCTGTCAGACTGGATGGAAGAGCATGTACATCTTCGGGGGTGCTGGCCGTATGACGAGATTGATCATTTGGTTGCGAAGGTACTTGCGGACGGAAAAGTGGATGAAGAGGAGCAACATCAGCTAACGCAGTTCTTCACTGAGTTCATTGCATTGTCCGATGACCGGACGGTCACGGCACCGACTGTTGGCGTCCAGGGTGCATTGATTGGTCTGTGTGCCGTTGCGCCGGAAATCCAGTTTGCCGAGAAGGGCTTCTGCTTCACGGGAGCTTCCTACAAAGGAAGTCGGAGCGAGATGGGGTTGCTGGTGTCAGACAGAGGAGGAACCGTCCACTCGAATCCCTCCAGAAAGGTCGATTACCTTGTCATTGGCGCGGAGGGCAATCCGTGCTGGACGTACGCTTGCTACGGTCGAAAGGTCGAGCGCGCCGTAGAACTACGTAAGCAGGGGGTGCGCATCATGATCGTCCATGAACGTGACTTCCACGACGCGCTGGTCGATTAGACCAGAATCGCCGAGCAGGCATCGGACTCCGCAGGACAGCATGGATCACTGCATCAACTGTCCGCCGTAGAGGCAAGCCCAAGTCAGGCTCCACAGCGGCCCTTCCCCCACCTGTCACATTGCCGCCGCATACTGCCGCCCATCACCTACCGTTGGGGGACGTTGCAGTGAAGTCGTGGGGTTGTGCGTTGCTGTTGTCGCTGGCCGTGGCACCATCGGTGGCCATGAGTGCTGAATCCTCTCTCCCGGCTGCGGCCAGGGCGTCGGTCTATGGTCATCGCGGCGCCAGCGCGCTGCTGCCGGAACACACCCTGGCTGCGTATGCACAGGCCATCGCCGACGGAGCCGACTACATCGAACCGGACCTGGTGATGACCAGGGACGGGGTGATGGTGGCCCGCCATGAGAACGAGATCGGGGGCACCACCGATGTCGCCTCGCATCCCGAATTCGCCAGCCGCCGCACCCGCAAGGTCATCGACGGGCAGACGGTGGACGGATGGTTCACCGAAGACTTCACCCTGGCCGAGCTGAAGACGCTGTACGCGCGCGAACGCCTGCCCGACCTGCGCAGCACCGCCTACGACGGCCAGTTCCGCATCGCCAGTCTCGATGAAATCCTCGCCTTCCTGGTCCAGCAGGCCGGCCGCGCCAATCGAGGCATCGGTCTGGTGCCGGAGATCAAGCATCCGACCTACTTCCAGTCCATCGGTCTGCCGATGGAAGACAAACTATTGGCCGCGCTGCGTGGCAATGCCTACACCAACGTCGGTCCGGTCACCATCCAGTCCTTCGAGACCGCCAACCTGCGTTACCTGCGCAGCAAGATCCCGCAGGACAGCAACATCCGCCTGCTGCAGCTGTTGTGGAAGGGCGATACCCAGCCGGCCGACGTCGCCAAGGCCGGGGGCACGCTGAACTACGCACAGATGATGACTCCTGCGGGCCTGAAGGACATCGCGGCCTATGCCGATGGCATCGGTCCTGAACTGCGCTCGATCATTCCGCTGGACGCCAACGGTGCACTGGGAACGCCGACCGCGCTGGTGCGCGATGCGCACGCGGCCGGCCTGATGGTGATCCCGTATACCTTCCGCCCGGAGAATCAGTTCCAGCCCAGCAACCTGCGCAGGGGGGCGGACAACGCGCGCAATGCCGAAGGCTCGATCGCCGAGATGCGCGCCTATCTGGCCACTGGCATCGATGCGTTCTTCACCGATGACCCGGCGCTGGGCCGGCAGGCGGTGGATGGCACTGGCGCGGCGGGCAACGCGGCGAACTGACACGTCAACGCCGCCGGGCATGGCCCGGCGCTACCCGGGATGCCGGTGAACCGTAGCGCCGGGCCATGCCCGGGACCCATCCCACCTCAGCCGCGCGGTTCGTCCGGCCGCCGGAACGGGATGACCACGTAATCCTGCCCTTCGCGCGGCTGCCACAGGACCGGCACACGGTGTGGCGACGGCGGCTCCAGTTCATCGTCGGCCAGCGGTTCTGCGTTCTCTTCCTCGTCCTCCCAGCTGTAGCGCGGACGCGGTGGCAGCGGGTCGGCGGTGCGGAACAGCAGCGCTGCGATGATGCCGGCGAAGGCGCCGCCCATGTGCGACTGCCAGGACACGCCGTCGGCATGCGGCAGGATGGTCATCAGCATGCCACCGTAGAACAGCATGCCGATCAGGCCGGTGGCGATGGCGGCGCGGTCGCGGCGCAGCAGGCCGAGGCCGGCGAGCAGGAACATCAGGCCGTGGGTCACGCCACTGGCACCCAGATGGACGCTGCCGGGATTGCCCAGCATCCATGCGCCCACACCCGATCCCAGCCAGAGCAGGGGCAGGGCGCGGACGGTGGCCCTGGGATAGACGCTTCCGGCCAGGGTGCCGAGGATCAGGATCGCGATGCTGTTGGCGGCGATGTGCTCGACCGAGGCATGCAGCAGCGGGCCGCCGAGCAGGCCGAGCAGGCCCTTGGCTTCCAGCGGCGCTACCGCCCAGGGGCGCCAGTCGAACGTGCCCTGCAGGGCGAACACGACCACCAGCACCAGCACGGCGGCCAGGCTGACATTGAACGCCCGCAGGATGCGGAGGCGGTCGTTGCGGGGGGCCGGCACGTCGCCGGCGGGCAGGGGCGCGTTGCTGTTCATACCTCAAGCAATGGCGGTGGCTGGCGCGAAACCAAGGCCACCGCTGCGGGAGAGTGGAAGCGGCCAGCGGGACAATCCCGCTGGCCATGTCTGCCAGCCGCGATCAGGCCTGGCCTTCGCCTTCCTTGGGCGGGTACTTCAGGCTCAGCACGACGGTGGCGGCAATGATCAGCGCGACCACGCCCAGCGAGACCGGGGTCGGGATCTTGAACAGGTCGATGATCATCATCTTGATGCCGATGAAACCCAGCACCAGTGCCAGGCCGTACGGCAGCAGGTGGAACCGGTCGGCCATGCCGGCCAGCAGGAAGAACATCGCACGCAGGCCCAGTACCGCGAACACGTTGGAGGTCAGCACGATGAACGGATCGGTGGTGATCGCGAAGATCGCCGGAATGCTGTCCACCGCGAAGATCACGTCGGTGACGGCGATCAGGATCAGCACCGCGAACAACGGGGTGAACCAGCGCACGCCGTCGCGCTTCACGCTCAGGGCGTTGCCGGCGTACTCCGGCAGCAGGCGAAGGTGCTTGCGCATCCAGCGCAGGGCCGGGTTGCTCTCCAGGTCCGGCTCCTGTCCGGCGGCAAACCACATCTTCCAGCCGGTGAACAGCAGGAAGGCGCCGAACACGTAGAGCAGCCAATGGAACTGGCTGATCAGCACGCTGCCGGCGAAGATCATGATCGTACGCAGCACGATCGCGCCCAGGATGCCGATGATCAGCACCTTCTGGCGCTGCTCCTCCGGCACCGCGAAGTAGCTCATGATCATCAGGAAGACAAAGATGTTGTCCACCGCCAGCGCCTTCTCGACCAGGTAGCCGGTCAGGAACTCGAGACCGACCTTGTTGGCCACGACCTGGCCGGCCGTCTCATTCAGGTAGTACCAGAGGCCGGCGTTGAACAGCAGGGCCAGCGCGACCCAGCCGATGGACCACCACAGGGCCTCCTTGAAGGTGACCTTGTGCGGGCCACCATGGCGCATCAACACGAGGTCGACCAGCAGGGCGATGACCACCACCGCTGCGAAGCCGCCCCACAACCACATGTTACCGATCGTCTGCATTGGGAATGTCCGTTGGAAAGATGAATGCCAGGCCGGACGGCGAGGATCTGCAACGGAGGATCGGGAGGGGATCCAGGGACAGAGCTTCGCCAGTACGGCGAAGGTCTCGCTCGCAGTTCCAGTCGGCTGGAACTGCCGTTGCACCGGAGCCTGCGGGCTCGAAATGACGGCGACAACGTCTGGGAGCTACTCCCCTTCTGGCGCCGATTCTGCGGCCTGCCGCGTCCGCCGTCAAATGCCCGGGCACCGGGGTCGGATCCCCGCAGGGACCCCGAGCCCATGTTCCCGCCAGAGAGGGGTCAGAGCCCCTGCGGGGATCTGACTCCCGGCGGCCGGTTTACAATAGGTGGATGAATACCCCCCTTCCCGTTGTCCGCCTCAAGAACGCGTGGCGCTCCAGCCACCCGTGGATCTTCCAGAAACTGGTCGAGAAGCCGACCGTCCGGCCCAAGCCCGGTTCCCTCGTCGACGTGGTCGGGGTGGACGGGGAATTCATCGGGCGCGGGTTCTACAACGGGCACTCGCGCATCGCCGTGCGCATTCTTGAAACCCATCAGGCCGTTGCGGTTGATGCCGGCTGGTTCTCGCGCAAGATCGCCCAGGCAGTGTCGCTGCGCCGTGAGGTACTCAAGCTCGACGCGGTGTCCGACGCCTGGCGTGTCGTGCACAGCGAAGGTGACGGTCTGTCCGGCCTGGTGGTGGACCGCTACGGCGACCTGGTGGTGGTCGAGTTCTTCGCTGCCGGCATGTTCCGCCACCGCGAATGGATCTACGATGCGCTGCGTGAGCAGTTCCCCGGCTGCCGCTTCCACAGCTTCGCCGACGAACACGTGCAGAAGCAGGAAAGCTTCGATTTCCACGGCAACACCACCACCGAAGCGTCGGTGATCACCGAGTACGGGATCAAGTTCCGCGCCGATCCGGCCGGCGCGCACAAGACCGGCTTCTTCGCCGACCAGCGCGAGAACCGGCAATGGCTGAGCCAGCAGGTGGAAGGCAAGAGCGTACTCGACCTGTGCTGCAACACCGGCGGCTTCGCGGTCTATGCAGCCGCACGCGGGGCCTCGGACGTGGTCGGCATCGACATCGATGAAGACGTCATCCAGATCGCCAAGGGCAATTCGCGCCTGAACAACGTGCGCCCGAAGTTCATCCAGTCCGACATCTTCCCGTGGCTGCGCGATGCCGCCAACCGCGGTGAGCAGTACGACGTGGTGATCCTGGATCCGGCCAAGATGACCCGCGACCGCGACCAGGTGATCAATGCGCTGAAGAAGTACCTGGACATGAACAAGCTGGCGCTGGGCGTGGTCAAGCCCGGTGGCCTGTTCGCCACCTTCTCCTGCACCGGCCTGGTGGCCGAGGACCAGTTCCTGGACATGCTGCGCCGTGCGGCCTATTTCTCCGGCCGCACCCTGCAGATCCTGAAGGTTGCCGGTGCCGGCGCGGATCATCCGTTCATGGCCCACGTGCAGGAATCGCGTTACCTGAAGGCGGTGTTCTGCCGCGTGGTTGATTGACCGCGTGGCGCTGTAGAGCCGAGCCCACGCTCGGCTGATCTGTCTGGCAGCCGAGCATGCGCTCGGCTCTACAAATTGGCCGGCCGCAGCGCTATGGTCGGGTTCTTCCCATTGCCGGTAGGAACCTCATGCCGTCGTTGCGCCGTCTGTCCGTGCTGCTTGCCCTGGCGCTGAGCGCGCCGCTGACCGCCCATGCCATCGAGTTCAGCGCGCAGGAGCTTGCGCGTGCCAAGACATTGCAGCAGCGCCTGCTGACGCTCGACAGCCACCTGGATACGCCGGCCAACTTTGGCCGCACCGGCTTCGATATCGAACAGCGCCATGATCGCAACGCGCTGTCACAGGTGGACTACCCGCGCATGGTCGAGGGAGCACTGGACGGCGGGTTCTGGGCGATCTACACCGACCAGGGCGACCGCAGCGCCGCCGCCCACCTGGCCGAGCGCGATCACGGCCTGCAGCGCCTGCTGGAAATCCGCGAGATGGTGGCGGCAAACGGCGATCGGTTCGCTCTGGCCCTGACCGCTGACGATGCAGCGCGGATCAAGGCCGCCGGCAAACGCGTGGTCTACATCAGCATGGAGAACGCCAGCCCGCTGGTGGCCGACCCCAGCCTGCTTTCGTTCTATCACCGTGCCGGCCTGCGCCTGCTGAGCACGGTGCATTTCGCCAACAATGAGTTCGCTGATTCTGCGACCGATCCGAAGGGACCGGAGTGGAAAGGCCTGAGCCCGGCCGGCAAGGCGCTGGTGCGCGAGGCGGTGAAGCTCGGCATCGTCATCGACCAGTCGCATGCCTCCGATGCTGTGTTCGACGATCTGCTGGCGATGATGCCGGTGCCGTTCGTGCTCTCGCACAGTTCAGCCAAGGCGGTCTACGACCATCCACGCAACCTCGACGACGCGCGGCTGAAGAAGCTGGCCAAGGCCGGTGGTGTGATCCAGGTCAACGCCTATGGCGGCTATCTGATCGACACCGGCAAGACGGCCGAGCGCAAACAGGCCGAAGAAGCACTCAGCCGGCAGCTGGGAGGCTGGGAAGGCATGGGCATCGAGCAGGGCGTGGCCCTGTTGAAGGCCGAACAGGCACTGGACCACGAACACCCCGTCCGGCACGCCAGCCTGGAGGACTTCTTCGCCCACTTCGAGCACATCCTCCAGGTGGTCGGGCCCGAACACGTGGGCATCGGCCTGGACTGGGACGGCGGCGGCGGCCTGAGTGACCTGCCCGATGTCAGCCAGCTGCCGAAGATCACCGCGTGGCTGCTGCGCAAGGGATACACGGAACAGCAGATCGCCGGCATCTGGGGCGGCAATCTGCTGCGGGTGATGCGGCAGGCGCAGGACTACGCCGCCAGGCAGGGCGGGTAACCGCCCCGCCCGGGCCGGATCTGCGCCGGGCCGTGCCCGGCGCGGTCTGGATCAGCGCGCGATCAGCGCATGGCGGCGGCTGTACAGGAAGTACAGCACCAGGCCCGCGACATTCCACAGCAGGAAGTACAGCTGCGTGGTGTGCGGCAGGCTGATGAACAGGTAGATGCAGCCCAGCGCAGCCAGTGGCCCGACGATGAAGGCCAGCGGCGTGCGGAAGGTCCGCTCGCGGTTCGGTTCACGCACGCGCAGCACGACCAGGCAGATGCCTACCGCAGTGAACGCCGCCAGGGTGCCGGCATTGGCCAATGCCGCGATCTCGTCCAGGCGTGCCACGCCGGCCAGGGCCGACACCACCAGCGCGGTGAACAGCGTGGTGGCCACCGGCGTACCGGTGCGCGCGCTGACCTTGGACAGGCCACGCGGCAGCAGGCCATCGCGGCTCATGACGAAGAAGATGCGGCTCTGCCCGTACAGGAAGGCCAGCAGCACGGTCGGCAGGGCGATGATCGCGATGACACCGATCACCATCGCCGCGGTCGGGTGGCCGAGCTGGCGCATGATCAGCGCCAGCGGCTCAGCACTGTGGCCGAACACCGCGTAGCTCATCGCACCCACGGCGGCCAGCGCCACCAGCACGTAGACGATGGTGCAGCCGATCATCGAACCGATGATGCCGATCGACAGGTCGCGGCCCGGGTTCTTGGTCTCCTCGGCAGCGGTGGAGATCGCGTCGAAACCGTAGAAGGCGAAGAAGATGATCGCGGCGGCCGCCATCACGCCTCGCTCGACACCATCCGGACCCAGTGATTTGGCGAAGCCATACGGCATGAACGGCTGCAGGTTGCTGCTGTCGAAGGCCGGCAGTGCCACTGCCACGAAGATGGCCAGCGCGATCAGCTTGAACACCACCAGGATCGCGTTGAGGGTCGCGCTCTCCTTGGTGCCGGCCATCAGCATCAGGGCCACCAGCCAGGTGATGACGATCGCCGGCAGATTGATCATGCCGCCTTCCACGTGCGGACCCGCGGCCAGCGCGGCCGGCAGGGTCACGTCCCAGCCGAACTGGGTGTGGACCCACTCCAGGAAGCCGACGAAGTACCCCGACCAGCCCACGGCCACCGTGCTGACCACCAGCGAGTACTCCAGGATCAGGCTCCAGCCCACCACCCAGGCGAACACCTCGCCCAACGCGCTGTAGCTGTAGGTGTAGGCACTGCCGGCGGCCGGCATCATCGTCGACAGCTCGGCGTAGGACAGGGCCGCGCAGGCGCAGACCGCACCGGCGATGGCGAAGGAGATCAGGACGGCCGGGCCGGCGAGATTGGCACCGACGCCGATCAGCGTGTAGATGCCGGTACCGACGATGGCGCCGATGCCCAGCGCGATCAGGTGCGGCCAGCTGAGTGTCGGGACCAGTCGCCTGCCGGCTTCATGGACGGTGACGGAATCTAGGGACTTGCGCCGGAGCAGGGACATGCAGGCCTCGGAAGGGGTGACTGATAACGACAAGTCTCCGAGTGTGACCGAACGCAGCGCAGCATTACCACTGACGGGGGTCATGCCTGGCGCAGCGCGCGCATGACCGCGACGACACTGCCGGAATCAGCACAAAGGCTGCGGAACGGGCCCGACGCCCGTCGCCGTGCCGGTCAGCCGTTCAGTCCCAGGCGGATGCCGAAGCCGACCAGGAACACTCCGGCCACGCGCCGCAGCGCGTCGCTGACGCGCGGATGCTGGATCAACCGGCGCCGCGCCAGGTTGCCGACCCAGATCAGCAGCGAGCAGTAGGCGATGCTGACCACGAAGATGATCCCCGCCAGCGCGACGAAGGTGGCGATGCCCTGGTGCGCCCTGGGGTCGATGAACAGTGGCAGGAAGGCCATGTAGAACAGGATCGCCTTCGGATTGAGCAGGCTGACCAGGATCGCCTGCTGGAAGTAGCGGCCCGGCTGCATGCGGATCGGGCCGGCATCGCCGCCCTCCTGCCTGGGCGTGCGCAGCAGGCTGATGCCCACCCACACCAGATAGGCCGCGCCCAGGTACTGCACGGCGTGAAAGACCAGCGGGTTGGCCTTCAGCAGGGCCGCCACGCCGGCCAGGGCCAGCCACATCAGGATCTGGTCGCCGACCAGCAGGCCTGCCAGTGCGGTGTAACCACCGCGCACCCCGCCCCTGCCGGTGGCGGTCAACAGGGTGAACGTGCCAGGCCCGGGCAGGGCGAGGAACACCAGCACGGCGACCAGAAACGTCCACAGGTCCTGGATGCCCATCCACGGCATGGCGGTGTTCTCTCGCTACGGGGAGCCGGTATTGTCGGCCAGTGCCGCGCGCTGCGACAGGGGGCCGCCGCCGCCCTCGGGCATGCCCGACAGCAGCGGTTGCAGGTGCTGGCGCAGTTGCGCATGCAACTGCCGCACCGCGGGCGAGAACTGCTTGCGGTGCGGGCAGACCAGCTGCAGTGGGATGTGGCTGCCCACACCGCGAAGCAGCAGCTGCAGGCGCCCGGCGAGCACGTCCTCGCGCAGGTCCAGCCAGGACTTGTAGGTGATGCCCTCACCGGCCACCGCCCAGCGCCGCACCACATCGGCGTCGTCGCACACCAGCGGGCCCTGTACCGGGATCACCACGCGACGGCCGTCGACCTCGAAGGCCCAGCGGTCGTAGGCGCGACCACCGAGCTGGTAGGCCAGGCAGTCGTGCTCGCGCAGATCCTCCAGCCGCTGCGGCGTGCCGCGCCGCTGCAGGTAGCCGGGCGACGCCGCCAGCACGCGCCGGTTGCCTTCCAGCAGGGGCAGGGCGACATAGCTGGCATCATCGAAGTGCCCGATGCGGATCGCCACATCGACCGGATCGCGGAATACATCGGCCACTTCGTCGGACAGGCGCAGATGCAGCCGCAATCGCGGATGCATCGCACGGAACCGGGTCAGCCACGGCAGCAGCAGGTTGCGTCCGAAGTCCGACGGGGCAGAGAGCCGCAGCGTGCCATGCAGCTCGGCATCCTCGCCCTGCACCCGGGCCTGGCCTTCGCGCAGGGTCGCCAGCACCTCCTGCGCGTAAGGCAGGTACAGCGCGCCTTCGGCGGTCAGCCGCAGGCTGCGGGTGGTGCGCACGAACAGGCGCAGGTCCAGTTCGCGCTCGAGCCGGGCCACGGCGGCGGCGACCTGTCCGGGCAGCAGGTCGGCCTCGCGCGCGGCCTGCGAGAAGCTGCCCAGTGCGGCGGTACGGACGAACAGCTGCAGGTCGTCGAAGCGGATCATTTTCATTGCAGGAGTGAAAGTCCTGCCCGATTGTGCGCCTTTCCGGCGGACCGTGCGCGGCGCACGCTGTGGCCTCCTTTCCCACTGGACCGCTGCCATGCGCGCCATTGCCTATTCCCATGCCGGCCTGCCGATCGACGATGCACAGGCCCTGATCGATATCGACCTGCCGCTTCCCCAGCCGGGCCCGCGCGACCTCCGGGTGGCGGTGCGCGCGGTGGCGGTGAACCCGGTCGACACCAAGGTCCGCCGCAACATGGCCACCGATGGCCCGCGCGTGCTCGGCTGGGATGCCGTCGGCATCGTCGATGCGGTGGGCGGTGAGGTGACCTTGTTCCAGCCGGGCGATGCGGTCTACTACGCAGGCGTGATCGACCGGTCCGGCAGCAATGCCGAGTACCAGCTGGTGGACGAGCGCAGCGTGGGCCGCAAGCCGGCCAGCCTCGATGATGCGGCCGCCGCAGCCCTGCCGCTGACGGCGATCACGGCCTGGGAGCTGCTGTTTGATCGCCTGCGCATCGCCGAGGGCGCAGGCGAGGGCCAGACCCTGCTGGTGATCGGCGCGGCCGGTGGCGTCGGCTCGATCCTGGTGCAGCTTGCGCGTCGCCTGACCCGCTTGACCGTGATCGGCACCGCCTCGCGCCCGGAGACGCAGGACTGGGTGTACGCGATGGGCGCGCACCATGTGATCGACCACAGCCAGCCACTGGCCGAAGGGCTGGCACGGCTGGGCATCGCGCAGGTGGAGCATGTCGCCAGCCTGACCCACACCGACCAGCATTTCGCGCAGATCGTGGAGGTGCTGGCGCCACAGGGCCAGTTGGGGCTGATCGACGATCCTGGCCAGCTGGATGTGATGGCGCTCAAGCGCAAGGCGCTGTCGCTGCATTGGGAATCGATGTTCACCCGCCCGCTGTACCGGACGCCGGACATGCAGCAGCAGCACGTGCTGCTGAACCGCGTCGCGGACCTGGTCGATGCCGGCGTGCTGCAGACCACGCTGGGCGAGCATTTCGGCCGCATTGAAGCGGCGAACCTGCGCCGCGCGCATGCCGTGCTGGAGAGTCACCGCGCCAAGGGCAAGATCGTTCTCGAAGGCTGGTAGAGGCCTGTCTGCCTCCTGCAGAGCAAAGCATGACCCGGCCCTGCAGGAGGCCTCGCGGTACGTACCGCTGCCTCAGGGGTCACCGTTGTCGACGTGTTCGGCGAACCCGGGTCGCGACCGCAGGCGGTCAAACCAGGCGTCAACGCAGGGCAGCGCGGGCCTGGCGCCGGGGGTGCTGCGCCAGCGCTGGGTGGACAGGCCTAGCACGATGTCAGCCAGGGTGAAGTGGTCGCCGGTGACATACGCTCCCGTGCCGGCCAGCTGGGCATCCAGCAGACCCATGAGCTCATTCCAGCGGGCCAGGCCGGCCTCGGCCCGGTCGTCGTCGGGATAGTCAGGATGCTGCCGCACGCGTGCCATGAACACGTGGCGCCAGGCGGTGTTGAGGTCGGTCGCCTGCCAGTCCATCCATTGCTCGACCTTCGCACGCGCCTGCGCATCTGCCGGCAGCAGGTCAGCGCGTCCGGCGCGGGAGGCCAGGTAACGGCAGATGCTGTTCGATTCCCACAGCACGAAGCCGCCGTCGCGCAGCACCGGCACCTGCTGGTTCGGATTCAGCCCGGCCAGCCGCCGTGCCGACGGTGCCGGATCGTGCTCGATGGCCAGCCTGAGCTCGGCGCACAGCCACAGCACCTTGCGTACGTTGATCGACGTGGGCTTTCCGAACAGCGCGAGCATGACCGGGGCGGGACGCAGCAGTTGAGACTGGCCCAGCCTACACTGGTGCCATGCAAACCGAATCCCTGCTCATCGCCGGCCTCCTGTTGGTCGTACTCATCCTGCAGCTGGTCGCCCTGCTGCGCCGCCCACCGCATGATCGGCTGGAGCAGGCCGTACGCGAGGAGGCGCGGACGGGCCGCAGTGAACTGCGCGAACAGTTGGATGGCTTTGCCCGGGCGCTGACCGACCTGTCGACCCGCACCGACCAGCGCCTGGACCTGCTGCGCGAGGCGCTGGGCGAGGATGCACGCAAGGCACGCGCCGAAGCCGCCGACAGCCAGCAGCGCAGCGGCGCCCTGCTGGCGCAGCGGCTGCAGGAACTGCGAGGCCAGCTGGAGAGCTTCGGCCAGCAGCAGGAGGCGCGCATCCATGCCTTCGGCCAGCAGCTGCAGGAACTCACCGGCCGCACCGATGCCCAGCTCGGCGCGCTGCGCCAGACCCTGGTGGACGATGCACGCAAGGGCCGCGAAGAGGGTGCACTGTCCCAGCAGCGCCTGACCGATAGCCTGGGCCTGCGGCTGCAGGAGCTGACCCAGCGCAATGAACAGCGCATCGCCGAGATGCGCGCCACTCTGGAAGAACAGCTGCGCGCGCTGCAGAACGACAACGCCCAGAAGCTGGAGCAGATGCGCCACACCGTCGATGAGAAGCTGCAGTCGACGCTGGAAACACGACTGGGGCAGTCGTTCACCCTGGTCTCCGAACGCCTGGAGCAGGTGCAGCGCGGGCTGGGCGAGATGCAGCAGCTGGCCACCGGCGTCGGCGACCTCAAGCGCGTGCTGACCAACGTCAAGAACCGCGGCAGCTGGGGCGAAGTGCAGCTGGAGAACATTCTCGAGCAGACCCTAACCCAGGAGCAGTACGCGCGGGGCGTCAAGGTCCGTCCAGACAGTGGCGAGATGGTCGACATCGCCGTGCGCCTGCCGGGCCGCAGGAACGACGACACGCCGGTATGGCTGCCGATCGACTCCAAGTTCCCGCGTGAGGACTATGAGCGCCTGCTCGATGCGCAGGAGCAGGGCGATGCCGAGGGCGTGCGCCTGCAGGGCATCCAGCTTGAGCGCGCGGTGCGGGTGCAGGCCAAGTCGATCTGCGAGAAGTACATCGTGCCGCCGCACACCACGGATTTCGCAGTGATGTTCCTGCCTACCGAAGGCCTGTACGCCGAAGTGATCCGGCGTCCGGGCCTGGTCGACGGCCTGCAGCGCGATCACCGCGTGGTCGTGGCCGGGCCGACCACGGTCACCGCTCTGCTCAACAGCCTGCAGATGGGTTTCCGCACGCTGGCCATCGAGCAGCGGTCCAGCGAGGTGTGGAGCCTGCTGGGGGCGGTGAAGAGCGAATTCGGCAAGTTCGCCGGCATCCTCGAGAAGGCCGAGAAGCAGATCAGCACCGTGGGCCGCAGCATCGGCGACGCCAGCCGCAAGACGCGCACCATCGAGCGCAGGCTGCGCGGAGTGGAATCGCTGGCCACCGAGCAGGCGCAATCGCTGCTCGGCGACCTGGGCGAAGGGGATGCGGAAGGCAGCGGTGAGGATGACGGAAGTGAAGGCGGGACCGACGCCCGCTGAGCGACGCAGACACCCTGCCGACGGGGGCGATGCGTATGCTGGCGGCCTGTCCATCGCCAACAGGTACCGCCATGCGTTTCCACCTTGCCGCCAGTGCCGCCCTGGCCGCAGTGCTTGCTGCATGCAGCAGTACACCGCCTGCCACGCAGGCCGGTGATGCCCGGCCAAGCCCGGAGGCCGCGCAGGCCTACCAGGACGCGCGTGATGTGGACTGCCAGGCCGCCGGCGGCACCCTGCAGCCGCTGGGACGGCTGCAGCGCCTGCAGTGCGTGATTCCATACGCCGACGCAGGAAAGACCTGCAGCAGCAAGCGTGACTGCACCGGCCAATGCCTGGCCAGCGACGGCATCGCCGTCGGCACGGCAGCCACCGGCACCTGCCAGCGCGACGTGAGCCAGAACTTCGGCTGCCGTCAGCGCATCGACGACGGCAAGGCACAGGGCACGCTCTGCGTGGATTGAGGCGTTCCGGCGCAGCCACGCGGCGCTATGCTGATGGGCCATTCCCCGCTGTTGCCGGAGCACCCCCGCGTGAGCACCCCGATCCAGGACATTCCCCTCACCACCATCGACGGCCAGCCGTCCAGTCTTGCCGATTACCAGGGCAAGGTGCTGCTGCTGGTCAACGTCGCCTCCAAGTGCGGCCTGACCCCGCAGTACGAGGGCCTGCAGGCGCTGTATGCGCAGAAGCAGGCACAGGGGCTGGAAGTGCTCGGTTTCCCGGCCAACAACTTCCTTGGCCAGGAGCCGGGCAGCGAGGCGGAGATCCAGCAGTTCTGCCAGCTGACCTACGATGTCACCTTCCCGATGTTCGCCAAGATCAGCGTGGCCGGCGATGACACGCACCCGCTCTACCAGCAGCTGATCGCCGCGCAGCCGGAGGCCATCGGCGAAGGCCCGCTGCGCGAGCGACTGTCCAGCAAGGAGATTCCGATCCACCCGGCGCCGGCGGTGTTGTGGAACTTCGAGAAGTTCCTGGTGGGCCGCGACGGCGCGGTCATCGCCCGCTTCGCGCCGGATGTGGCCGCCGATGATGCGCGTCTGCGCGAGGCCGTCGACGCCGCACTGGGCGCCTGATCGCCCGCAATGAAAAACCCCGCCGAGGCGGGGTTTTTTCATGGGGTGCCGACAGGATTCAGTTGCCCCACTGCGGCATCGGCATCGCATCGATCGGGATCGGCGAGTTGGGATCGTCCTGGCCGCGGTTGCGCTTGCCACGCAGATCGTTCTCGATCTGGTAGTTGCGACGTTGCAGCCACGCATCGCGGACCAGCGCGTATTCGTCCACCGCCGAACTGCGCAGATCGTCCACCGCCAGCAGCTGCGCGCGGCTGTCGACCAGCTGCAGGCCCTGCAGGCCGACGCGGACCTTGTCCTCTTCGATGTTGCGGATCGGCGAGAGCGGCATGTCGCCGGCCAGGCCGAACACATCACGCACGGTGCGGGGACCGAAGAACGGCAGCTCGACGTAGCGCGAGCGACGCCAGCCCCATGCACCCAGCGTCTGGCCGAAGTCTTCCTTGCGGTTGGCGACCATCGCCTTGCTGGCCGGATCGAACAGGCCACCGATACCCAGCGTCGAGTTCATCAGGAAGCGACCCAGCGTGTCCCAGGCATCATCCGGACGGCCCTGCAGCAGCTGGTTGACGATCGTTACCGGCGAGCGCAGGTTGCTGAAGAAGTTGCTCACACCGGTGCGGGCAAAGCGTGGCACCACGTGGGTGTAAGCCGTCGCCAGCGGTCGCGCGACGGCATTGTCGACCGCCACGTTGAACCGGTGCACCTTGCGGTTGAACGGTTCCCACGGGTCGTAGGCCACCGCGTTGCCAGCCGCACCGTCGGCGCCGTACAGCGCGTCGAAATCATCGTCGCCGCCGGGCTGCGCAGCGGCAGCCGAGGCACTGGTTCCAGCAGACGCGTCCGTGGCCGGAGGCGTATTGGCCGTGGCCGTTTCGCCGCTGGCCACGGGGGTGGGCTCCGCTGCCGGTGCGGGGGCATCGGTGGCGGTATCGGTGGCGGCGGTCGGGCTGGCCGGAACCAGCGTATCGGCAACCGGCGCATCGCTGCGCGCGGGCTTGCCGGCACAGGCGCTGAGCGCGGCGGCCAGGACGATCAGGGGGAGAGCGCGTACGACGTTCATGTCAGCTCGCAGCAGAAGTAGCGTTGAAATCCAGGTCGGGCGACAGCCGGTAGGCTGCGCTCAGTTCGTTGTAGCCGGCGGGCATGCCGGAGATCACCAGGGGGTGGCCGGCCTTGCGCGCGCGCGCGGCCAGCTCGGCCAGCAGGGCCAGGCCGGCGCTGTCCACGCGCTCGACCTCGCCCAGTTCCAGCCGTGCCAGCTGCGCCGGCAACGCCTGCAGCTGCGGCCACAGTGCAATGACAGCGGCACGATCCAGCGCCCCGCGCAGGCGCAGGGTGCCGCCTTCCAGCAGTGCCAGCGCGTTACTTGCCATTGCCGGCCGGTCCGGCCTGGATGCTGCCGCTGTGCAGTTCGTTGGCCACCTGTCGGATGCCCTTCTGGCGCAGGGGACTGTCGAACTGGTTGCGGAAGGTCTGCACGTAGGAGATGCCCTCGATGTTGACGTCGAAGATCTTCCACTGGCCGTTCACGTTGCGCATCCAGTACTCGACGGGCGTCGGTTCGTTGCCCGCACGCACCAGCTCTGTGCTCACGCGCACGCCGCGGTTGCCGGGCAGCGGGCTTTCACCCTTCAGGCGGAAGCTCGGCCTGCCCTGGATGTTCAGCAGGGCCGAACCGTAGCGCTGCATCAGGCTGTCGGCCATCGCATCGGCGAACAGCTTGATGTCCGCATCCGACGCGCCGCGTGCATGCGTGCCCAGCACCAGGCGCGCCGCGTAGTCGCGGTCGAAGGTGCGGTTCAGTTCGCTGTCGATGTAGGAGCGCAGGCTGGACGGATTGCTGCTGAACTCGCTCTTGCGCTGCTGCAGGGTGGACAGGATGCGGCTGCTGGCATCGATCACCACTTTGCCGGCCTGGGCCTGCGGAGCGGCGGCAGCGGGGGCCGCGGCCTGCGCCTGGGCGAGCAACGGGGTCGCCAGCAGCAGCGAGGACGCGAGCAGGGCCGGGATCAGTTTCATCTTCATGGTTGCGGTTCCTTTGCAGGCGCCTGTGCGCCATCGTTGGGCTTCGGGTCTGCGCCGCCGCCGGCGCCGCCACTGAACATGTACTTGCCGACCAGCTGGATCAGGTCCACTGCCGGCTGGGTGAAGACGATCTCCTCACCGGGCTTGAGCACTTCCGGATCACCACCGGGCTGAAGACCGATATAGCTCTCGCCCAGCAAACCACTGGTGAAGATGCCGGCCGAGGTATCCGCCGGCAGGTCCTTGACCTTGCTGTCCATGCGCAGGGTCACGATGGATTCGAACTTGACCGGGTCCAGGTCGATCGCGGCAACCTGGCCGACGGTAACGCCGCCGATCTTGACCGGCGCCTGCTTGCGCAGCTGGCCGACCTGGGAGAAGCGCGCCTTCAGCTCGTAGCCGTCACCGCCCCAGCTCCAGCGCTGGTTGGTGGAAGCCACGGCCAGCACCAGCAGCGACGCCAGGGCCAGCAGCAGGAATGCGCCGACGGAGAATTCGAGTCTGGGACCGCGGATGGCCATGGGGAGTACCTGATCGAGTCGTTGTGGCCGCGCGCACCGCGCACCGCCGATGGAAGGGTTAGGTGAACAGCATTGCCGACAGCACGAAGTTGAACATCAGCACCAGCAGGGAGGCATTGACCACCGCACGGGTGGTGGCCACCGAAGTGCCTTCGATGGTCGGCTCGGCGTGGAAACCGACATAGGCGGCGACCAGGGCTGCAGTGCCGCCGAAGATCGCCGACTTCAGCATCGCCACGCCGAAATCGTCCCAGAAGTCGACACTGTTGCGCAGCGCCGACCAGAACACGCCATTGTCCAGGCCGAGCACGTGCACCGCTTCGAAGTAGCTGGCGCTGATCGCCAGCGAACAGAAGATGCCGGTCAGCAGCGGCACGGTCAGCACGGCTGCCCAGAAGCGCGGCGCCACGGCCTTGGCCACCGGGTCGATCGCCATCAGCTCCAGTGCCTTGATCTGGTCGGTGGCGCGCATCAGGCCCAGTTCGGCGGCGATCGAGCTGCCGGCACGGCCAATGAACAGCAACGCGGTCAGCACCGGGGCCAGTTCACGGTAGAGCGACAAGCCGAGCAGGGTCGACAGGGCATCGGCCGCGCCGAAGGTGGTCAGCGTGCGGTAGCCCTGCAGGGTCAACACCAGACCGACGAAGGCGCCGCCGACAGCGATGATCGGCAGCGAGCGCGCGCCGATCTTGTAGATCTCGCGGGTCAGTTCGGCCAGGAAATCACGGGTCGGCAGCGAACCGCGCAGCACGGTCAGCGAAAACAGGCCGGCGCGGCCCAGCGAGCGGGTGGCTTGGATGAAGGGCATCAGGCGACCCTCGCGCGCGGCTCGGCGTCGAACGGGATGGGGCCATCGGGCTGGCCGTGCAGGAACTGACGCAGCAACGGGTCCTGGCTGGACTGCAGCGCGTCGGGCGTGCCCTGGAAGACGATGCCGCCATTGGCGATGGCGATCACCTGGTCGCAGATCGGCAGCGTCTCGTGCACGTGGTGGCTGACGATGATGCTGGTCAGTCCCAAGCTGTGGTTGAGACGCTGGATCAGGCTCATGATCACCCCGGACGCGATCGGGTCCAGCCCGGTCAGCGGCTCGTCATAGATCATCAGCGGCGGATCCAGCGCCAGCGCACGGGCCAGCGCTACGCGGCGCGCCATGCCGCCGGACAGCTCGCGCGGCCAGGCATCGGCCGCGGCCAGCAATCCCACCGCGTGCAGCTTCATCTGCACCAGCCGGCGCAGCACCGCCGCCGGCAGGCGGGTGTGGGTGCGCAGCGGCAGGGCGACGTTCTCGGCCACGGTGAGGTCGGTCAGCAGGCCATTGCCCTGCAGCAGGACGCCGACGCTCTTGCGCATCTCCAGCAGCTCGGCGCTGCGGTGCGGGATCGGCTTGCCGAACAGGGTGATATCGCCGGCCGCCGGGCGCAGTTCGCCGGTCAGCGCGGCCAGCAGGGTCGACTTGCCGCTGCCGGAGGGACCGAGCACGGCGGTGATGCTGCCCTTCGGCACCTGCAGGGAAACGTCGCGCAGGATCGTGCGTCCGCTCCGGTCGATGCGGACGTTGGACAACTGCACCAGACTGGAGGTGGAAGCCGACATGGGCACCATTAACATTTTTTCGACATCGAAGGATCGGGTCAGCCGGCTGAACATAAGCAGACTGGACGGTGCAGTATTGTGGCACGGCAGGGCCCCGGGCAGGTCGGGACAATCGCCGGGCGACCCGGAACAATCCGTGCCGGTGACAGGTTTGACCATTGAATACTGCCAGCCGTGCTGCACACTGTGCATGATGAGTGACCCGGGCAGCGACTTCCGCCTCTACCATTCCAACTCGCTGGATGTGCTGGCCGCGCTGCTGGCACGCAACGTCCGTGCGCCGATGCCAGGGCAGCCGCTGCTCGCACCGGACGTGGTGCTGATCCCGCAGGTAGCGATGCGGCGCTGGCTGCAGGCGACATTGGCCGCCGAATACGGTGTCGCCGCCAACCTCGAATTCCTCACCCCGGGTGAGTTCGTCGCCCGTGCGCTCAACGCCAACGTCGATGGCGAAGCCGACGATCTCGATGCTGCCGGCCTGCACTGGCGGCTGTACCGGGCGCTGCGCGATCCGGCGCTGCTCGGGCAACCACCGATGCGCGCGCTGCAGTCCTATCTGGCCGGCAGCGATGGGCTGAAACCCTGGGCCCTGGCCGGCGAGCTGGCGTCGGTGTTCGAGAAATACCAGGCCTGGCGGCGCGACTGGCTGCTGCGCTGGGAGGCCGGGGCCGACCCGGCCGATCCCCAGGCGATCCTGTGGCGCGCCGTTGCCGGTGGGCATGGCTACCGCGCGCGCCGCATCCAGACCTACCTGGACCGCTTCGAGGGTGCCGGCCAGCCATTGCCGCAGGGGTTGCCGCCGCGCATGTCCGCATTCGCGACGCTCAACATCTCCCCGGACGTGCTGCGGGTCATGGCGACCCAGGCGCGGGTGGGCGAACTGCATTTCTACCTCCCCACCCCGGTGCAGTCGTACTGGGGCGACCTGCAGACCCTGGCCGAGCGGCTGCGCAGCGGCGCTCCCGATCCCTTCGGCGAAGCGGCGGGAGAACACCGCCTGCTGGAAGCCTGGGGCGCAGCCGGCCGCGACTTCATGGCAGTGCTGGGCAGCTATGAAGTGGTACACCCGGCCGGTGAGATCGCCGCCTACATCGACCCGGAAGACGACGCGCGGCCGACGATGGCCGACGGCGGCCTGTCCGACAGCCTGCTGCACCGCCTGCAGCGCGATCTGTTCCACCGTCGGGCGCTGCCGTCCGGCGAACTGCGTGATGGCCTGGCCGGCGATGATCCCAGCCTGCAGGTGCACGCCTGCCACACCCGCCTGCGCGAACTGCAGGTCCTGCACGACCAGCTGCGTGGCCTGCTTGAGGATGACCGCTTCGACCCGCCGCTGCAGGCCCGCGAGATCGCCGTGCTGGCGCCGGACATCGATCCCTACGTGCCCTACCTGGAGGCCGTGTTCGGTGGCCGCGGTGGCGAGGACGACCACATTCCCTACGCGTTGGCCGACAGCAGTCCGCTGGCGGGCGAACCGCTGGCCGATGTGTTCGTGCACCTGATTGGCCTGCCGGTCTCGCGGTTTGGCCTGAATGAAATGCTGGATCTGCTGGCCAGCGCGCCCCTGGCCGAGGCAGCCGGATTGGACGCGACCGACTTCGACCGCCTGCATGGCTGGCTGCAGCAGGCGGGCGCACGCTGGGGGCTGGATGCGGACCATCGCGCCCGGCACGGCGCGCCGCCGGATGATGCCTACACCTGGCAGTTCGCGCTGGATCGCCTGCTGCTGGGCCATGCCACCGGCAGCGATGCCGACCTGGCCGGCGTCGCGCCGTGGACCGGGCTGGAAGGTGGCGCGCTGGATGCGCTGGACCGCCTGCTGCGCCTGCTGCGGGTACTGGCCGCCTACCAGCGCCGTCTTGGCGAGACGTTGACTCCGGCGCAGTGGCGGCAGCGCCTGCTGTCGCTGCTGGATGCGCTGCTGCCGACCCCGCCCGGCTCACCCAACAGCCAGCGCGCGCTGGAGCGGCTGCGCAAACTGCTCAACCAGTTCGCCGAAGACGCAGACAAGGCCGGCTTCAGCGACGGGGTGCCTCCCGAAGTGATACGTGCGCATTTCGCCTCCGCCCTGGCCGAAGCCGACACGCGTGCACCGCTGCTGACCGGCGGCATCAGCTTCGGCCGCATGGTGCCGATGCGATTGCTGCCGTTCCGGGTGATCTGCGTACTCGGCCTCAATGATGGCGATTTCCCGCGTCGCGATCCGGCGGCCGGCCTGAACCAGCTCACCGCCGAACTGGACACGCCCCGACGCCGCCCGGGCGACCGTTCCACCCGCGAGGACGATCGCTTCCTGTTCCTGCAGCTGTTCGCCGCCGCACAGGACGTGTTCTACCTCAGTTACCTCGGCGCCGATCCGCGCGATGGCAGCGTGCGGGAACCGTCGGTGCTGGTCAGCGAGCTGATCGACGCCGTGGCGGCCTACCACCTCGATCCAGCCGCCGCCGCCGCGGCATTCACGGTCCGCCACGCGCTGCAGCCGTTCTCCCCCGCTGCGTTCGGCGATGGCGACCCGCGTCGCTTCAGCTACCGCCGGCAATGGCATCCGGCAGCCGGTCGCCTGGCCGGGCAGCGTGGCGGGCTGTCGCCGTGGTTCGACGCAGCGGCGCTGCCGCCGCCGGTCGAAGCTGCGGAGGAAGAGGAGCTGTCTCTGGAAAGCCTGCGCCGTTTTCTGTGCGATCCGGCTGGGCAGTTCCTGTCGCAGTCTCTGGGCCTTCGACTGGCCGATGAGGTCGAGGACGTCGTCGATCTGGAGCCGCTGGTGCTGTCCGCGCGAGGGCCGGACACGCGCAGTGTGCAGGCCGCGGTGGTGCGTGCCACCCTCACCGGCGATGACGACCCGCTCTACCCGAGGCTGCGCGCACGCGCGCTGGTGCCATCCGGCGCGCTGGGCGAGCGGCAGTTCGAGGTGGAACAATCGAAGACCCGCCCCTATGCCGACGCAATGCTGGGCTGGATGCAGGGCGTACAGCCGGAAAGCCGCCGCTATGAGGTCCAGATCGACGGCGTGCGCCTGCACGGCCGGGTTGCCGATCGCCATCCCGGTGGTCTGGTGCGGCTGCGCGCGGGCACGCTCAACGGCAACGCGGTGATCCGCCAGGGGCTGGACTGGCTGCTGGCCAATGCGGCAGGCGACGCGTTGCCGCTGGTCCAGTTCCACGACGGCGGTGACGCCGGTCAGGGTCCGCACGTCCTGCCGGCACTGTCCGTGCCCGCGGCGCGGGCCGCCCTGCGCGCGCTGCTGCAGCTGCGCCGGCGTGGCCTGCGTGAGCCGTTGTGGTTCGCTCCCTACACCGGCTGGGTGCTGTACACGACCAGCGGCGAGAAACAGCGCAGCGAGGGCTGGAAGCAGTGGCATGGTAGCGACCGCAGCTGGGGCGAATCCCGCAGTGACGCCTGGCAGTTGCTGATGCGCGGTGCCGATCCCTTCGCGGACGATGCCCGGTATGCCGAGCTGCTGCACAACAGCCAGGTGGTGTTCGGCGCGCTGCGCGAAGGCCGCGTGCCCGGCGCCGGTTCACATACAGAGGTCACCGGATGAACGCTACCGTGGCAGGCAGCCCCATCGAACATCCCGGTATCGACCCGTATCTCGCACTGCCCCTGGATGGCGTCCGCCTGATCGAAGCCAGTGCCGGCACCGGCAAGACCTTCACCCTGGCCACGCTGTTCACCCGGCTCGTGGTCGAGCAGGGCCTGCGTATCGGCCAGATCCTGTCGGTGACCTTCACCGATGCCGCGACCCAGGAACTGCGCAAGCGCATCCGTGAGCGACTGGCGCTGGCCGCGCGGATGGTCGACCTGCCTCCGGGCGACGGCGAGGCACCCGACATGCGGTTGACCCGGCAGATCCTGTGGCGCCATCTCGATGCCGGCAATGAGAGCGCGGCGGCGCTGAAGCGTCGCCTGCAGGTCGCTGCCGACGAAATCGATCTGGCCGCGATCTTCACCATCCACGGCTTCTGCACCCGCGTGCTGCGCGAGCACGCACTGGAGAGCGGCCACACCTTCGATCCTCCGGAGCTGCTGACCAGCGACCGCGAGCTGATGGAGGAACTGGCGGCTGACCTGTGGCGCGTGCACGCCAACGATCCGGCCACACTGGAGCCGCTGACCTTGTTGTGGTCGAGCCCGGACGCACTGGCAGGCGACCTGCGCGCGCTGCTGGCCGCACCGCCGCTGCATCCATTGCCATTGCCGACGCTGCCGGACGATCCGCGGCCGCGGATGCTGCAGGCCGCGCAGGTCCTCGCGTCCGCCATCGACTCCGGTCTTGATGCGGCCCGTGGGCAGATCGCCACGGCGTTCGAGAAGAAGGTCTTCGATGGACGTCGTGCCAAGCGGCCGAGCTTCGACAAGGCATTCTCCACCCTGGTCGCCGGGCAGGCCGGCGCGGACTGGTCACGCGATGGAAAACTCCATCTAGAGAAGCTGCTGCCCACTTCGATGCAGGCGCTCTGCCGGGACGATCAGCAGGGCGCATGCCCGGATGCACCCCTCTTTGACGCATTGCAGGCCTGGTGGGATGCCGCCGACGTGGTCATGTCGTGGCTTCGCCAGCGCGCGATCCGTTTCCTGCACGCCCTGCGCGCCGAAGCCGCGCAGCGACTGGCCCTGTTGAAACAGACGCGACGGGTGCAGACCTACGATGACCTGATCGACGGCGTGGCGCTTGCCCTGCAGGGGCCGCAACGGCTGACGCTGGTGCAACGGCTGCGCGCGCAGTACCGCATTGCCCTGGTCGATGAATTCCAGGATACCGATGACCGTCAATGGGGCATCTTCCACACCCTGTTCGGCGATTCGCCGGAGGTGCGCGAACTGGGACTGGCGCCAGCGCTGTTCCTGATCGGCGATCCGAAGCAGGCGATCTATGGCTTCCGCGGCGGCGACATCCATACCTACCTCAAGGCCAGGCAGGTTGCGCAGCCTGCGCCGGCACTGGACCAGAATTTCCGCTCGCGGCCTGCGCTGCTGCGCGTGCTGCAGATGCTGTACGACAACGGCGGTGAGGACGCCTTCCTCGAGCGTGACATCCGCTTCGAGCCGGTGCGGCCGGGCGGCGTACGTGCAGATGCGGATTACCAGCGTGATGGCCATGCCGCCGCAGCCCTGACCCTGCGCGTGCTGCGCAGCGGCGGTGACAGGCCGCTGGCTGCCGATGCCTCCCGCGAGGCAGCGACGCGGGCCTGTGTGGCCGCCATTCACCAGGTGCTGGTGGACGCGCGCGCCGGCAGGGCCCTGCTGCGTGGTCGCCCGGTGCAGCCGGCTGACATCGCCGTGCTGGTGCGTTCGCATCGCGAGGCCACGCTTGTACAGCGTGCGCTGGCGGCTGTTGGAATTCCCGCGGTGGCAGCCGGCAGGCAGAGCCTGTTCGCCACCAGCGAAGCCCGCGACCTGCGCGCGCTGCTGCTGGCCCTGCTGCAACCGGCCGACGAAGGCCGCCTGCGTACCGCGCTGGCCACCGTGCTGCTCAGCCAGCCTGCCAGTGCGATCGCAGCGATGGAACACGAAGGCGACCTGCAGCGGGGATTCCAGGCGCAGCTGCTGCACTGGCGCGAACGATGGCAGCGCGGCGGCCCGTTCGCGGTGATCGCCGACGTCTGCGCCGCACAGGGCGAACGCCTGCTGGCGCTGATCGATGGCGAGCGCCGGCTGACCAATTACCTCCAGCTCGGCGAGCTGCTGCAGGAGGCGTCGGCACAGGCGCTGGGCATGCATGGCCTGCTGGACTGGCTGCAGGGCCGGATGGCCAGCGCCGACCAGGACGATGAGCAGCAGCTGCTGCGCCTGGAATCGGACGCGCGCCGTGTGCAGATCATCACCCTGCACAAGAGCAAGGGCCTGGAATACCCCTTGGTGTTCCTGCCGTTCGTGGGCATCGAGCGCGGCGCGAACAACAGCGCTGCACACTGCACCGTGCATCTGGACGGCGAGCGCCAGCTGCACTGGAAGCTCGACAGGGACGAGGTGTGGGACGCCGTCAGCCGCCAGGCGCGGCACGAACAGCAGGCAGAGGACGCGCGCCTGCTGTACGTCGGCATGACCCGAGCCGAGCACGCGCTGTGGATCGCCATCGGTGACCTGGCCGGTCTTGCCAGGACCCCACTGGCGCCGTTGCTGGGCGACCTGCAGGCCCTGCGTGGGTGCGCCGATGTGCAGGTCGACGACAGCGAGCCGGTGGCGCAGCTGCCGCAGCTGGCGGTGGAAATGGACGGCGAACTTCCGGCAGTGCGCACGCAGGCGCGTCGCGTGCCCCACGACTGGTGGGTATACAGCTTCACCCAGCTGGCCCATGCCGATGCCGGCAGTGGCAGTGACATCGAGGCGGCCGCCACCGAACTTCCGGCGCCGGCGGCCGACGAACCGGTTGGCGCAGAGCTGCCCCTGGAGCCCGCGCTGCCGGATCCTGCCGCGACCGAAGAGGCCGCGCCGGTCGACCCGCGTTTCATGGGCAGCCGCTTCGGCAACGTGCTGCACGAAGCGATGGAGAACGTCGACTTCGCCGCATGGGGCGCCTGGCAGCCTGGCCAGGAAGCGCCGGAAGGCCAGGCCGCCGTGCTGCGCAAGGCATTGCGCGAAGAGGGCTATGCAGATGCGGACCTGGATGACGGCATCGCGGTGCTGGTGCCACTGGTCGGCCAGACCCTCATCGCGGAGCTGCCGGAGGGCGGCGCGCTGTACAGCGTGCCCGCGCAGGATCGTCGTGCCGAGATCGACTTCCACTTCGCCATCGAGCCGACCGCTGTGCCGGCGCTGCTGGATGTACTGCATGCCCATGGCATCGCCAGCGCGCGCCGGGGCTTCGGCCAGCGCCGCCGGCTGGAAGGACTGATGACCGGCATGATCGACCTCACCTACGTGCGCGATGGCCGCTGGTACGTGCTCGATTACAAATCCAACCGGCTGCCGGGCTACAGCCCCGACCTGCTGGCCATCGCCATGCGCCACAGCGAGTACGACCTGCAGGCCCTGATCTATACCGTCGCGCTGCATCGCTGGCTGCGCTTCCGGCTGGGGGCGGCCTACCGCTACGAACGCGACATGGGCGGCATCCGCTATCTGTTCTGCCGCGGCCTGGATGGCACTGGCAATGGTGTCTACACCGATCGTTTCCCGCTCGAACTGGTGGACGCGCTCGATGCGTTGTTCGCCGGAGGCAGGCAGGCCCAGGCCGAGCTGGCGGCACGCGCGCTTGGAGCCAGCGCATGAGCCTGCTCAGGGATCTGTACCGCAATGGCCAGCTGCGGACGATCGACCACGCCTTGGCCACCGGCCTGCAGCGCCTGCGCACGGACACCCCGGAGGACGTGGCCCTGGCGGCGGCCCTGGCCTCGCTGGCGGTATCGCTGGGGCATGCCGGTTTCGATCCGGCGCAGCCGCACCGGCTGCTGGAAGGCGTATCCGCCTGGCCGGCGCCGCAATCCTGGATCGAGCAGCTGCGCGCCTCGCCCTGGGTCGCGACCCCCGGGCGCGCCGATGCTGTCGCAGATGACGCCCCGCTGGTGATGGAGAATGGCCTGCTGTACCTGCGCCGCTATCGCGAGTACGAGCGGCAGCTGGCGGCAGGCCTGCAGCGCATCGGCGGCCATCCGCTGCCGGCGCCGGATCTGCCCGCGTTGGCGCCTCTGTTCGCACGGCTGTTCCCGCAGGCCCGGGATGCCGAGGATCATCAGGCGCGCGCGGCAGGCGTGACCCTGCGTCATCCCTTGGCGCTGGTGACCGGAGGACCCGGCACCGGCAAGACCACCACCATCGCGCGCCTGCTGCTGTTGCTGGCTGCGCAGGCAGCGCATGCCGGCCAGCCACCGCCGAAGGTGGCCTTGGCCGCACCGACCGGCCGCGCCGCAGAGCGGATGGCTGAAAGCCTGCGTCTGGCCGTGCAGCGGTTGCAGGAGGAGGGCCTGGACCCGGCGCTGTGCGCCGCATTGCCTACCACCGGTACCACCCTGCATCGCCTGCTGGGCGTCATTCCCGACTCGCCCCGTTTCCGCCACCACGCCGATAATCCGCTGCCGCTGGATGTGGTGGTGATCGACGAAGCGTCGATGATCGATCTGCCGATGATGGCCAAGCTGGTCGATGCCATCGCCAGCGGCACCCGCCTGATCCTGCTCGGTGATCCTGACCAGCTGCCCTCGGTCGAAGCCGGCGACGTGCTGGGCGCGATCCTGCGAGCCAGCGGTGATGGCATGGGCACGCGCGTCGATGATGCACTGGCGTTGCAGGGGATGTTGGCGGCACCGGCATTGCAGCCGCCGGCGCCGGTCCATGCATTCACCGGTCGGCGGGTGCAGCTGCAGCGCGGTTACCGGCAGAGCGACGCATTGGATCTGGCACCGTTGGCGCGTGCCGTCCGCGATGGCGACAGCGTCACCACGCTGCGACTGCTGCGCAGTGGCGAACTGTCGGGAGTCCGCTTCCACGAAGGGGAGCCGGATCCGCTGCGTGACCAGCGTGAGCATCTGCTGGGCCGCTGGCGTGCATTGGCCGATATCCGGGACCCGGTCCTGGCACTGCAGCAGGCCGGCCGCCTGCGCGTGCTGACCGCGCTGCGTGAAGGGCCGCAGGGAGCCCGTGGCCTCAACGAGCGGATCGAACAGCTGCTGGCCGGCACCACCCCGGGCTACTTCCAGGGGCGCCTGCTGCTGGTAACCGAGAACAGCTATCGGCATCGCTTGTTCAACGGCGATGTCGGCATCTGCCTGCGCGACAGCACGGGCGCGATGGTGGCGTGGTTCCCCGGCGACACCGCCGATCAGCCGCGCGCCTTCCATCCGGCCGCATTGCCGGCGCACGAGAGCGCGTTCGCAATGACCGTGCACAAGGCACAGGGCTCGGAGTTCGATGAGGTCTGGCTGCAACTGCCACGGCAGGACAGTCGCGTGCTGTCGCGCGAGCTGATCTACACCGGGCTGACCCGTGCCCGCCAGGTCCTGCATGTGGCGGCCAGTGCCGACGTGCTGCAGGCCGCGCTCAAGCGCCATGCCAGTCGAATCGGCGGCCTGGCCTGGCGGCTGGGTGCAGAAGAGGTGGCCGAACAACCAGCGCGCATGGAACAGCCCACGGTGCAGGGCCAGTTGTTCTGAACCGGGGTCGGATCCCCTTCCCAACGGGAACGGGATCCGACCCGGCGTCATTCCGCGATCAGCACCAGGCCATCGGGGAAGACGATGGCCGCTTCATCCGCGCTGACATCAAAGAAGCCCACCCCGTGCTCCTCCGCAAGGTCCTGTACCCGGCCGTGCGCACGCTCGGCCACGGAGTAGGCAAACGCACCGTAGATGACGTGCCGGCCGATGCTGTAGTCGGTGACCTCGGCGCGATCGTCCCCATCGTTGCTCAGCGGACCATTCAAGGGCGGGAACTCCTGTGCCATCGCGGCGAACCAGCCCTGCAGTGCCGGACTGCTGACCACCGGATCGTCGTACTCGTGGTTCTCGCCCCAGGCGGTCTGCTTCTCGAACCAGGCGATGAACGCTGCCGCCTCACGCGGGGCGACGCTGGCCTCGAACACCATCATGTCGTAACTCATTGAACCGTCCTGTTGTCGGGGCGAAAGGCCGCCGGGCATCGCCCGGCGCTACGGGGTAGCGATGGTAGCGCCGGGCCATGCCCGGCGGATCGCATCACATGGACGGCGATTCAGCATCCGCCAGCCCCGGCGCCAACGCTTTCGCCTCCGGGAACAGGGCGAAGCGCAGGCCCACCAGGCCCATCAACGCCTCGTCGCGTGCCTTGCAGGCCGCCACGCTGCCGACCCGCCCCAGCGAGGCATCCAACCGCTCGCGCAGCGTCTGATCGGCGGTGATCGGCCGGCGTGCCGCGACCTGGCGCCGATAGTGCGCGGCAATCTCCTGCAGGATCTGCTCAACGGCCTCGCGGCTGCGGTCGGGCAGTTCCAGCCGAGCACGCCGCAGCTGCAGGATGTTCAGGCCGATGCGGGCTTCATTGAGCATGTCCACCGACGCGATGTCGCTGCCTTCCGGCGTCGCCGCCAGCCGGGGGGCCAGCAGCCCGAGCAGGTCGAGCATGCGCGCGGCGAAGCGCTGCCGGTCCTGCTGTCCGCGGCCTTCGGCCGCTTCCGCCAGGGTGGTCCAGCCTTGCCGGACCAGCCGCCGCGCGGTCCATTCGGCACCTACCGAGCGGAACAGGCGGGTCATCACCACCGCAAAGCCGATGCCGATGAACATCGCCACTGACGAGTTCACGAACGTCTGGATGTTGGCGCTGTAGGTGTTCTGCAGGCTGAGCAGCGCGGCCAGATTGACCGTCAGCGGCAGCGCAAACAACGCACTCTTGGGGTGGTGCAGCAGCAGGCCCAGCGGCAGGAACGCCACCGCCAGCACCAGTGCCAGCAGTCCGAAGTCGTGAACGGCGGGGAATACACCGAACAGGTACACGCCTGCGACCAGCGAAGCCACCATCGCCCACACCAGGAACGAGACCATGCTCGGTGCCGGATCATCCTGTGCCGCGAAGAAGGCCGCCGTCACCGCAGCCATCATCGCGCCGTTGCCACCGCCTTCCCAGCCCAGCGCGATCCACAGCACGCAATAGCCCATCAGCGCCACGCCGGCGCTGAGCGCCGAGAACAGCGCCATGCCGTAGTCGACGTGCCTGTCGGCCGCGACCCGGTCGGTGCGGATGCGATAGTGCGCGCGGTCCAGCGGCGCGTTGCCGTGGTCGATCGCCTGCTGCAGCGTGCGGCAGTCCTGCCACAGGTCCACCAGCTCTTCCAGCCGCAGCAGCAGGCTGGCCAGCTGCAGGTGCTGCAGGTCGCGGTCCACCTGCGGTTTCACTGCGCTGATGCGCGCACGCAGGCGGGCGTAATCACTGGCACTGGCCGGTTGCTGCAGCCATTCGTGAATGTCGTCGATCACTGCCGGCAGCCCATCGGGCAGCGACTGGCCATTGCTTCGCAGCGCACTCAGGCGATCGGCAATGGAGGAAAGCACCGGCAACAGCAACAGCATGCGCTCGCGCAGCCGCTCCATGGAGACCGCCGCGCCGGTGTGGCGCGGATCATCGCGGCGCAGGAACTCGATCAATGCCTCGAACTGCACCAGATCGGCGGCCAGGCGGTTGCGCGGTGCATGCGCGCGGCCTCGCTCCAGGATCTGCCGGCACCACTGCGCCGCATCCTCCATCCAGGTGCCGATGCGTGCGCGCAGCATCGGCCGCACCGAAGCCGGGAACAGCAGCGAGGCGAACAGCACCGCCACCACCGTGCCGAGGATGATCTCCTCGCTGCGTGCCACGACCGTGTCGAAGATCGTCTCCGGCGAGGTCACGGCGGGGAAGCCGATGAAGGCGGTCGTATAGCCGGCGAGCAGGAAGGCATAGCCGCGCGGGCCGCGGTTGAGCAGGGCCAGGAACAGGCAGCCGGCCAGCCAGAACGACATCGCCGCGCTCAGCAGCAGTGGGGTTTCCACCAGCGCGGGCAGCACCAGCAGTGTGGCCAGGCCGGCCACCAGGGTGCCGACGATGCGGTATACGCCCTTGGCGCGGGTTGGTCCCAGCAGCGGCTGGCTGACGATGTAGACCGTACCCATCGCCCAGTACGGGCGCGACAGGTTGCCGGCCATGGCGATGTACAGGGCGGCGATCGCGGCCAGGTAGGTCTTGATCGAGAACAGCCACGCCTGGCGATCGGTCACGGCGTTCATCACTTAGTTCGCCGTGGCCCGTGGAGCGGCCGTCGCCTGCCAGCCACCGCCGAGCACCAGGAACAGGTGGATCTGATCGCGCGAGACCTGTGCTTCGGCCGCGGCCAGTGTGGCATCGCTGGTGGCCAGGCTGCGGTCGGCGTCCAGGCTGGCCAGGTACGGTGTCCGCCCACCCTGGTAAAGCCGGCGGTTCTGCTCGGCTGCCAGCGCGGCCTGTTCCTGGGCGATGCGCAGCGACTGCAGGCGGCGCAGGTCCTGTGCGTAGCGGTCCAGAGCGGTCTGCGTCTCACGCAGTGCCTGCAGCACAGTGTGGTCGAACTCGGCCAGCGCCGCATCGGCGCCCGCTTCGGCAGCGTGGATGCGTGCATGACTGCCCGATGACGGCAGCGTCCACGAGATCAGCGGCCCGATCGACCACTGCTGGGTCATGGGCTGGCCGAAATCTTCCAGCAGGCCGGCGGCGCCGATCGAAGCCCCCAGACGGATGTCCGGATAGAGTTCGGCAGTAGCCACGCCAATGCGCGCGGTGGCCGCGGCCAGCCTGCGTTCGGCCTGGCGCACATCCGGACGACGCTGCAGCAGCGCACGGCCATCTCCGACCGGCAGCGGTTGCGTCAGCGACGGTGCCTGTGCGCAGTCGATCACTCCGCCCGGCAACTGGCCGGGGGTCTGGCCGAGCAGGGCGGCCAGGGAGTACGCCGCCGCCGAGCGCTGCGCGCGCAACGGCGGCAACGCGGCCTCCAGCAGGGCGACCTGGGCATTGGCACGGGCCAGTTCCGGCGGCGTGCCGCGGCCGGCCGCGATCAACCGCTCGGTCACCGAGCGGCCGCGCTGCTGCAGCTGCAGCGAATGCTCGGCCACATGCAGTTCGTGGTTGGCGTGGCAGATCTCCAGATAGCTGTCGGCCACCTGCGCGACCACGCTGACCTGGGCCAGGTCGCGCGCCGCTGCGACCGCCTGCTCGTCGGCCCGCGCCGCTTCCGCACCGCGCTTGAGCTTGCCGAACAGATCGAACTGATAGCTGACCGCGAACTTGCCATCGGCCAGGTTGATCACCGGCAGTTCGTGTTCCTGCAGGAACGATTCGGCCGACAACTGCGCGCGGCTGACGCCGGCCTCGGCCTCGTACTCGAAGCCACCGGCGTCCAGTGCCTGTTCGTACACGGCCGCCGCGCGGCGCAGGTGGGCATCAGCGGCTTTCAACTCAACGTTGTCGCGCAGCGCCTGGCTGATCAGGCCGTCCAGCACCGGATCGTCGTACAGCGACCACCAGCGCGCCGGCAGCGGCTGGTTGGCGGCGATCTGCGGGTTCTGCGTATCGATGAACGCCGCATTCGCCTCCGGGCGCTTGAATGCCGAGCCTTCCGGTAGTGCATAGTCGGGACCAACGGTCCTGCACGCGGCCAGGCTGGCCAGTGCGACGATCAGGCCGAGGCGGGACAGTGCGGTATTCACAGGCGGCCCCGCGTCGGCGTGGGGCCGGCCTTGCTGTCATCCGCGCGGCGGCCGGTATCCACCGTCACGGTGGCGGTGCGGCCGGCGATCAACTCAACACCCGCGGGAAGATCATCGATGGCAATCCGCACGGGAATGCGCTGCGCCAGCCGCACCCAGTCGAATGCGGGTGTGACGTTCGGCAACAGGCTGCTGCCGTTGCTGCGGTAGCGGTCCTCGATGCCGGCGGCGATGCTCTCCACATGTCCCTGCAATGGCCTGGATTCACCCATCAGGCGGATGTCCACGCGCTGCCCGGGCACCACACCCTGCAGGCGGGTCTCCTCGAAATAGCCATCGATGCGGAATGAGCCGGTATCCAGCAACGCCAGTACCGGTTTGCCGGCCACCACGTAGTCTCCGACGCGCAGCGTACGGTCGTTGACCCGGCCGTCTGCCGGTGCGCGCACTTCGGTGCGGCCCAGATTGAGTTCGGCCAGATCGACTGCGGCCTGTGCCGTGGCCAGCGCGGCCTGTGCGGCCTGCAGCTTGGCCCGGCGCACTTCGGCGTCCTCGGCAGCGACGAGGTCCTGCAGGCTGCGATCACGACCGATCTCGCGCTTCAGCTGGGCCACCGACGCCTGGCGCTCGGCCAGGCTGGCCTGTGCCTGCTCCAGTGCGATGCGGTAGCGCGCACGGTCGACCACGAACAGCAGGTCGCCCTTCTTCACCGCCTGGTTGTCGGCGACGTTCACCGTCTCCACCAGGCCGGACACATCCGGCGCCATCTGCACCACGTCCGCGCCGACATGGGCGTCACGGGTCCAGGGCTCGTCCATGTAATAGACCCACAGCTGGCGCAGCACCAGCAGCGCGACGATCACGGCGGCACCGGTGAGCAGCACCGGCAGGGACTTCTTCACGATCTTGTTCACGATTGCATCCAGCGCAGAAGGTGGAAAAGCAGGCCCAGCACGATCCCGTACAGCGCCAGGTTGAACAGCGCCGGGTGCCAGACATGGCGGTAGGCACCGGCGCGTTGCAGCAGCGCGTGCAGACCGCTGTTGAGCAGATAGGCCAGCAGCATCAACCCGAGCAGGGTCGGGACGAACACTCCGTGGAGACTGAATTCACCAGGCATCGGTAGGGCAGGGCAGATGGGGGAGGGGAGGAACAACGGCACAACAACAACGGGTGACAGCCGCTGGCGTGGCAACGGCAGCGGCGGCATCCGGGGACATCGGTCTCACGTGATGCGGTCGGCGGCCTCGGCCAGCAGGCGCCATGCCTTCAGCACGGCGTGCAGTTCATCCATGGAAAGCGCGCCGAACACGTCCTGACGCAGGTCGATCAACTGATCTTCAAGTTCCTGCACCAGCGCTTGGCCGGCCTCGGTCAGCCACAGCAGGTTGGCGCGACGGTCGCTTGCATCACTTTCACGGCGGACCAGGTCGCTGGCACAGAGCTTGTCCAGCAGGCGTACCAGCGAGGGGCCCTCCATGCCCAGCTGCTGGGCCAGGGCGACCTGGCGGATGCCGCCGCCGGAGCGGCCGATCATCAGCAGGGGCATGGTGCAGGCGGTGGAGATCCCGTAGCTGCCCAACCGGCTGTCGGCCAGGCGCTGCCACTGCCGCCCTGCATACAGCAGGCCGGAGCTGAGCTGCATCTGCAGCACGGTGCGCTCGTCGAGGGGGCGGTCCATAGATAGATAGGATACTACTAATTTCATTCCTATCAATAGTATTTGCTGAATGGGCGCCCCATTGCGGTAGCGCCGGGCCGTGCCCGGCGAGCGGCATGGGGCCCGTCCACAGAGCCCGCCGGGCATGGCCCGGCGCTACCGCAGCACGTTCCGGAGCCATGAGCCTCGGCCCTCGACCCCGACTGCCGGCGCGCGATGAACCGTCCCCACAGGACGACCCACCCCCCGGTCCTCCGCCACCCGCCCCACATCCCGCGAACGCGGTGGGTTGGCTCCTTAAAGGCAAGAGCAGAAGCAGTGCGGACCAACGGTCCGCACCCACCAGGGCAGCGGCGCGCCGCTTCCGAAGCCATGAACCCCCGCTTTTGACTCCGCTTTCGGGGGGCCGACCGCGCCAGCAGGACATTGTCGGAGAGGGGAGGGGCAGGCCGGGCAGGACCGTCCACGGCATGGATGCCGTGGCCGAGCCTACAGGGACGTACTTGCGGCGTGTCCTGCCCGGCCTGCCCTTCCCCCTCTCGCTCAGCAGCCACGAGGCGCCGGAAGAACCCCCGATGAACCGTCCCCACAGGACGACCCACCCCCCGGTCAGGTACGATGCTCGCCCCCCGTTCGGGACGCTGTACGCAATGAGCAAGAACAACGAAAAGGCCGCCCCGCAGGGCGACGTGACCCAGGACCAGGCCGAGGAGGCCGTGCGCACCCTGCTGCGCTGGGCCGGAGAGGACCCGTCCCGCGAAGGCCTTCTGGACACCCCCCGCCGCGTCGCCGAAGCCTACGGCGACTGGTTCAGCGGTTACCGCGATGACCCGCGCGCCTACATGGAGCGGACCTTCGAGGAAGTCGCCGGTTACGACGAACTGATCGTCCTGCGTGACATCGAGTACGAGAGCCACTGCGAGCACCACATGGCGCCGATCATCGGCCGAGTGCATGTCGGCTACCTGCCGGCCGGCAAGGTGGTGGGCATCAGCAAGCTGGCGCGCGTCGTCGAGGCCTATGCCCGCCGTTTCCAGGTGCAGGAAAAGATGACGGCGCAGATCGCCCAGTGCATCCAGGATGTGCTGCAGCCGATCGGCGTCGGCGTGGTCGTCGAAGGGGCCCACGAGTGCATGACCACCCGCGGCATCCACAAGCGTGGCGTCAGCATGGTCACCTCCAAGATGCTCGGCAGCTTCCGCGACGATGCGCGTACCCGCGCCGAGTTCCTGCGCTTCATCGAAGTGGGCGGCAAGCGCTGAGCCGCTTCTCCCCGCACCGCCGGCCCATGGTGGCCGGCCTGCCCACGGCTGTCCCCGCGACGGCCGTGCGTGGCTGCCCGCAGCCGCCTGTCTTTCCCGATCCCCTCGCTGCATGAAGCATCGCGAACGCATCTCCCGCTACCGTCACCTGCGCGAACAGCCCCAATGGAAGCTGCTTGCCGCCGACCATGCGCCCGAAATCATCGGTCTGCTGCAGAGCCTGCTGATGGACGGCGAACGCACCTTGCCGTCCTCGGTGCTCAACGAGCGCCTGCAGCGCGCGCTGGACCAGCTCAATGGGGACGAACTGGCCCGTGACCTGCCGCGCACGGCGCAGGCCTACATCGCACACTGGCTGTCCCAGGGCTGGCTGGAGCGGCGGTTGCCCGAGGGTGCCGACCAGGAGCAGTACGAACTGTCGACCCAGGCCCTGCAGGCGATCCGCTTCGCCGACAGCCTCGAGCAGGCGCGCGTGGCTGCCACCGAGAGCCGCCTGGCACTGGTCATCGAACAGCTCTCGCAGCTGGCTGCACAGACCGAATCCGACCCCGATGCACGCCTGTCTGCGCTGCGCGACGAGCGCGACCGCATCGACGCCGAGATCGCGCGGGTCAGCGCCGGTCGTGTGGTCGCCCTGGACGGCAAGCGTGCACTGGAGCGCGCCCGCCAGATCATCGGTCTCGCCGACGAGCTGACCGAAGACTTCCGCCGGGTGCGCGACGGCTTCGAGCAGCTCAACCGTGAGTTCCGCGAGCGCATCATCGATGACGAAGGCGAACGTGGCGATGTGCTGTCGCAGCTGTTCGAGGGCGTGGACGTGATCGGCGAAAGCGATGCCGGCCGCAGCTTCCAGGCATTCTGGCGGCTGCTCAATGATGCCGAGCAGAGCGCGCAGCTCGATGCCGCGCTGGAAGCCGTGCTGGCACGCGGCTTTGCACGCCGCCTGGATCGCAACGAGCGCAACTTCCTGCGCAGCTTCACCAGCACCATGCTTGAACGCGGCGGCCAGGTACACGATGTCCTGCAGAATTTCGCGCGCAGCCTGCGCGGCTTCGTGCAGAGCCGCGGCTATCTTGAACAGCGTCGCCTCAATCAGCTGCTCAAGCAGGCCCAGTCCGAAGCGCTGGCTCTGCGCGACGAGTTCCCGGCCCAGCGCACGATCGGTCGTGACCTGCAGTTGACGACCAGCCGGCTGCGTTCGTGGTCGCAGTGGAAGCTGCACGACCCCCGCAGCGCCCAGGTCGATGGCAATGTCGAGTACAACGACGCGGCCAGCATCAGCCTGGAGAGCGTCGGTGATCTGGTGGCCTCGTCCGAAATCGATTTCCGCACCCTGCGCCGCGACCTGCACGACCTGCTCGATGCACAGCCGCGGCTCAGCATCGCCCAGGCGCTGTCGCAGCGCGAAGCGCCGCAGGGCCTGGGCAGCGTCATCGGCTACCTGTCGCTGGGCACGCGCTTCGGCAGCGTAGTCGCTGGCGAACAGGAGCTCGCCGAATGGCGTGGCGGCGACGGCCAACTGCGCCGCGCACGCATCCCGCTGGTTTGGTTCACCCAGGAGAGACGCCATGAGCTGGCATGAAGACCCCATCGAAGCACCGTCTGCCGACCAGGCCGAGGACGCCTACGAGGCCGAGCCGGCGATGCTCGAAGCGCAGCCACGGCGCGGCAACAGCGTGTACTACCTGGGTGATACCGGCCGCCTGCCGCTGGATGCCCGGCGCGCGCTGTGCCAGCTGCTGATCGGTCCCAGCATCGACCAGCTGCGCCACGCCAAGCTGTGGCCGGCACTGGTGCGCAGCGAGGCGGGCATCCGTTCAGCGCTGTCCGACCTGTTCCTGGAACTGGTGCTCGACCGCGAAAGCGGTGTGGCATTCACCCGCCAGGCCGACACCGAAGACGTCGATGCACCGGTACTGCTGCGGACCTCGCCGCTGACCTTCATTGACTCGGTGCTGTTGTTGTTCCTGCGCCAGCAGCTGGCTGAGGCCGACGCGCGCGGCAACCGCGCGGTGGTCGCCGACGCCGAGATGGCCGAAGCACTGGCCATCTACGAGAAGAACCTGTCCACCGACCGCGCCGGCTTCAACCGCCGCGTTGCATCGGCCGTGCAGAAGATGAAGGACAACCACATCCTGACCCGCCTGAGCGGCCAGGACGACCGCCACGAAGTCTCGCCGGCGCTGAAGCTGCTGTTCTCCGCCGAAGACGTGTCCCAGCTTTCGGCAGTGTACCGCCAGCTGCGCGAAACCCCGGCCGCCGAAGCCTGAGAGACCCGAACACCGCATGGCCATTTCCAAGCACACCCCCGCCCTGTTCAATGAAGGCCTGCCGGACCCGCGCCTGCAGCAGTTCCGCATGCGCCGCCTGCAGGTGCACAACTGGGGCACCTTCAACGGCCTGACCGAAGTACCGATCGCCGAGCGTGGCTTCCTGTTCGTCGGCCGTTCCGGCTCGGGCAAGTCGACCCTGCTCGATGCCATGTCCGCGCTGCTGACGCCGCCGGCCATCGTCGACTTCAACGCGGCCGCACGCGAGGCCGAGCGCAGTGGCCGCGACCGCAACCTGGTGTCCTACGTGCGTGGCGCGTGGGCCGACCAGCAGGACAGTGGCACCGGCGAGATTGCCACCCAGTACCTGCGCAAGGGTGCGACCTGGACCGCACTGGTGCTGGAGTACCGCGCCGGCGACGGCCGCGTGGTCAGCCTGGTGCGCCTGTTGTGGATCTCCGGCAACGGCACCTCGGCCGGCGACGTGCGCAAGCACTACATGATCGCCGAGCGTCCGTTCGACATCGCCAAGGATCTGGGCGGCTTCGATCTGGACCTGCGCAAGCTCAAGCAGAAGCTGGCCGACGTCCACCACTTCGACACCTTCTCCGGCTATGCCGAGCGCTTCCGCGACCTGCTCGGCATCGACAACGAGATGGCGCTGCGCCTGCTGCACAAGACGCAATCAGCGAAGAACCTGGGTGATCTCAACGTCTTCCTGCGCGACTTCATGCTCGACACGCCGAAGACGTTCGACGCCGCCGAGCGCCTGGTGAGTGATTTCGCCGAGCTTGACGGGGCCCATCAGGCGGTCGTCACCGCCCGTCGCCAGGTGGAGACGCTGTTGCCGGCGCGCGCCTATTACGCCGATCTGAAGGAAATGCACCGGCAGCGCGGTGACGACGAGGCGCTCAAGCTGGGCGTCGACAGTTTCCGCGAGAGCCGCCGCCAAGCGCTGATCGAAGCGCGCCTGCGCGAGATGGACGTGCGTGACCGTGGCCTGCTGGGGGAAGAGGCGCAGCGCCGCGCTGCGCTGGACAACCACAGCGAACGCCTGGCCGAGCTGGAACTGCAGCGGCGTCAGCAGGGCGGCGAGCGCATCGAAGAGCTGGAGCGCGAGCAGGGCCGCGCCGAAGCCGAGCGCGATCGCCGCAAGGCCAAGCGCGACCAGGCGCAGGAAGCCGCACGGAAACTGCAGGCCGAACTGCCCGACGATGCCCATGGCTTCGCCGAACTGGTCGAGCGTGCGCAGAACGAACTGCAGGATCGCCAGCGCGCTTCGGCCTCGCTGGACGATGCCATCAGCGAGCGCCTCGGTGGCAAGCGCGATGACGAGCGTCGCTTCGCTGAAGTACGCCTCGAACTTGACGCGATGCAGCGCACGCCCTCCAACATTCCGGCGCCGATGCAGAAGCTGCGTGCACGGTTGGCGGAAGAGACCGGCATTTCCGAAGTGGCGTTGCCGTTCGTCGGCGAGCTGATCCAGGTCCGCTCCGAGGAACAGGGCTGGCAGGGTGCGATCGAACGCGTGCTGGGTGGCTTCGCGCTGTCGCTGCTGGTTGACGACAAGCACTACAACGCGGTTGCCGACTGGGTGAACCGCACCCACCTCGGCATGCGCTTCACCTACTACCGCGTGCGCCGCAACGACGAGGCGTTCGCCCGCGAACCATCGGCGAAGTCGCTGCTGCACAAGCTGGAGCTGCGCGACCACGTGTTCGAGAGCTGGCTGCGGCGTGAGCTGGGCAAGCGATTCGACTACGAATGCGTGGATGCCAGACAGCTGCGCAACGTCGACCGCGGCATCACCCGCGAAGGCCAGGTCAAGCATCCGGGCGACCGCTTCGAGAAGGACGACCGCAGTGCCGTGGGCGATCGCCGTCGCTGGATTCTCGGTTTCAACAATCACGACAAGGTCGGTGCGTTCGAACGTGAGGCGCAGGAACTGGCCAAGCGCATCGCCAGCTGCGAGACCGATATCGCGAGCCTGCGTGGCCAGCGCGATCGTGACAACGAGCGCCGCCTGGCCTGCCACGAGCTCGCGGGTATCCAATGGAACGAGATCGACGTCGCCGCGCCCCAGCAGCGCCTGACCGACATCGAAGCCAGCCTGCGCGACCTGCGCGAAGGCAATGCCGACCTGGCCAGGCTGGCACAGCAGATCGACGCCGTGCGCGCCGACATCGAGCAGGCCCGCCGCACCTATGAGGATGTCCGCGTCGAGCGCGGCCAGCTGGTCCGGGAACGTGACCGCCTCGACCGCGCGCGCCAGCAGAGCCGCGCGCTGGTGCTGCCAACGCTGGCCGAAGCGCAGGAGAGCGGCCTGGCAGAGCGGTTGCAGCAACAGGGCCCGCTCAGCCTGGAAACGCTGGAAGCGCACATGCGCCAGGTCAGCAACGCGCTGAACGAACAGTTGTCGTCCTCGCAGCAGGACCTCAACCGTATCGAAAACCAGCTGGTCGGCTGCTTCCGCCGCTTCATCCAGCAGTGGCCGGAAGAATCCGGCGACTTCACCGCATCGGTGGCGTCGGCCGAGGACTTCCTCGCCCGCCTCGACCGTCTCGAACGCGATGGCCTGCCGCAGCATGAGGAACGCTTCTTCGATCTGCTGCAGAACCAGAGCAAGAACAACCTGCTGGCCCTGCAGCGCCACAGCGCCGAGGCCCGCAAGTCGATCGGCCAGCGCCTGGACGAAGTCAACGCCAGCCTGGAGCAGGTGCCGTTCAATCGGGGCACCCTGCTGACCATCGAATTGAGCGACCGCCGGCTGCCGGAAGTGCTGGAGTTCCAGCTGCAGCTGCGCGAAGTGCTGTCGCAGCAGCAGACCGAGCAGCGTGAACTGGCGGAGTCACAGTTCACCGTGCTGCGCCAGCTGGTCAACCGCCTGGGTTCGCAGGAAGGTGAGGACAAGCGCTGGCGCGAGCTGGTCCTGGACGTGCGCATGCACGTGGAGTTCATCGGCGTCGAACTCGATGCGGAAACGCGCCAGCAGGTCGAGATCTACCGCAGCGGCGCCGGCAAGTCCGGTGGCCAGCGGCAGAAGCTCGCCACCACCTGCCTGGCCGCAGCGCTGCGTTACCAGCTCGGCGGCGCTGACAGCCAGCTGCC
>NZ_JASGBV010000152.1:0-2660 GCF_030053245.1 Stenotrophomonas sp. RS-48 | reverse complement strand
AGACCGCGGATCAGCCCAGAGCCGGCTGTTGCCTTTGACGTTGCACTGGCTTGCAGCAGGTGCAGGGCGCAGCCCTGCCGAACCCCTACCCCTCCCTCCGGGGTAAACTAGCGCGATGGCTTCCCGTCCCGCGCACGACCTGCTCAACCGCGTCTTTGGTTACGACGATTTCCGTGGTCCGCAGCAGGACATCGTGGAGCACGTGGCTGCCGGTCACGACGCCCTGGTGTTGATGCCCACCGGCGGTGGCAAGTCGCTGTGCTACCAGGTGCCCGCCCTGCTGCGTGACGGGTGCGGCATTGTCATCTCACCGCTGATCGCACTGATGCAGGACCAGGTCGAAGCCCTGCGCCAGCTGGGCGTGCGCGCCGAATACCTGAACTCGACGCTGGACGCGGACACTGCCGGCCGCGTCGAACGCGAACTGCTGGCCGGTGAGCTGGACATGCTCTATGTCGCACCCGAGCGCCTGCTGACGGGTCGCTTCCTGTCCCTGCTCTCGCGCAGCCGGATCGCCCTGTTCGCGATCGACGAGGCCCATTGCGTGTCGCAATGGGGCCATGACTTCCGCCCCGAGTACCGCCAGCTGACGGTGCTGCACGAGCGCTGGCCGCAGATTCCCCGGATTGCCCTGACAGCCACCGCCGATCCGCCGACCCAGCGCGAGATCGCCGAGCGCCTGGACCTGCAGGATGCCCGCCATTTCGTCAGCTCCTTCGACCGCCCCAACATCCGCTACACCGTGGTGCAGAAGGACAACGCACGCAAGCAGCTGACCGATTTCCTGCGCGGCCATCGCGGCGAGGCGGGCATCGTCTACTGCATGTCGCGGCGCAAGGTCGAGGAAACCGCCGAGTACCTGCGCGGACAGGGCTTCAACGCCCTGCCCTACCACGCCGGCCTGCCCGCCGACGTCCGCGCGGACAACCAGCGCCGCTTCCTGCGCGAGGACGGCATCGTCATGTGCGCCACCATCGCCTTCGGCATGGGCATCGACAAGCCGGACGTGCGCTTCGTTGCGCATACCGACCTGCCCAAGTCGATGGAAGGCTACTACCAGGAAACCGGCCGCGCCGGCCGCGATGGCGAAGCGGCCGAAGCATGGCTGTGCTACGGCCTGGGCGACGTCGTGCTGCTCAAGCAGATGATCGAGCAGTCCGAAGCCGGCGAGGAACGCAAGCAGCTGGAGCGGTCCAAGCTCGACCACCTGCTCGGCTATTGCGAATCCATGCAATGCCGCCGCCAGGTGCTGCTGGCCGGCTTCGGGGAGACCTATCCCCGCCCCTGCGGCAACTGCGACAACTGCCTGACCCCGCCAGCGGCATGGGACGCGACGGTTCCCGCGCAGAAGGCACTGAGCTGCGTCTACCGCAGCGGCCAGCGCTACGGCGTCGGCCACCTGATCGACATCCTGCGCGGCAGCGAGAACGAGAAGGTGCGCCAGCAAGGTCATGACCAGCTCAGCACCTACGCCATCGGCCGCGACCTGGATGCAAGGACCTGGCGCAGCGTGTTCCGCCAGCTGGTGGCCGCCAGCCTGCTCGAAGTGGACAGCGAAGGCCACGGCGGCCTGCGCCTGACCGATGCCAGCCGCGACGTACTGAAGGGCCGCCGCACGGTGAACATGCGCCGCGAGGCTGCGACCAGCGCCGGCCGCGAACGCAGCGCGCAGCGCACCGGCCTGTCGGTCCCCCCGCAGGATCTGGCACTGTTCAATGCCCTGCGCGGCCTGCGTGCCGAACTGGCCCGCGAGCAGAACGTGCCGGCCTTCGTGATCTTCCACGACAGTACCCTGCGCAACATCGCCGAACAGCGCCCCACCAGCCTGGACGAGCTGGCCCGGGTCGGCGGCATCGGTGGCACCAAGCTGAGCCGCTATGGTCCGCGCCTGGTGGAAATCGTGCGCGAAGAGGGGTAGCGCCGGGCCTCCTGTAGAGCCGAGCTCACGCTCGGCTGTTGCCGCAGAAGCAGCCGAGCGCGGGCTCGGCTCTACATTGGTGCCGCTCCAATCTTGAACCGGCCATTCAGCCGGAAGTGCATCCGGGCCCGCTTGCGGCTAGATTAGCGCCATGTCCCTGGCCTCGACCCTGCTCCGCGTCGTGCTCATGCTCAGCCTGTTGCTCAACGGGCTGAACGCGGCCATGGCCAGCGGTCATGAGGAGATGGGCCGCATGGCCCACGTGATGATGGCGACGATGGCGGGCGACGCCGACTGCCATCACCACGCCGCCATGTCCGCCGACGAGGCGCCGCAGGCCCAACCGGCGGCCCACGATGCGCATTGCCAGATCAAGGACTGCCTGCGCAGCTGTGCCCAGCATCCCCTGCTGGCGGTGCAGGCGCTGCCCTTCATGGCCGGTCCCGGCCTGTCGCTGACACCGCAGCCGATGCCGGCCAACGGCCGCCCGGCGCCGCCGTTGCCGCCACTTTCCCGCCCTCCCATCGCCTGATCCACACGCGTCGTGCGCCACGCGCACTCAAGCCGGCCCGCTGCCGGCGTCCTACCGTGTCTGGAGTCACCACCATGAATACCCGCATTCCCCCCGGCCCGGGCGCCCTGCCCATGCCGTCGCGCCGCCTGTTCGTTCAGGGTCTCGCCGCTGGCGGCGTGGTTGCCGGCATCGCCGCGGTCGGCGTGCCGCAGCGCGCGCTCGCTGCGG
>NZ_JASGBV010000151.1:0-1570 GCF_030053245.1 Stenotrophomonas sp. RS-48 | reverse complement strand
ATCACCTGCACCGCATGCGGCGCCTGTATCGCGAGCAGGTGGGACGGCTGCGCCAGCTGGTGGCCGAGCAGGATGATGTCGCCATTTTTCATTTCAACATGACTCCAGTGCCACATTTCGCTGGACTACGCTGAATCCTGATGCATCAGGTTTATTAATGAGTTAGACCCTGAGGTTCCTCCACGTTTTCATGCCGTCAGTACCGCCTGATCGAGCACTTCCGGTGGCAATGATCGCAGGCGTTCCAGCCATCGGAAGACAGACTCCATCGGCCAGTACCTGGCCAAGGCTTCCCAGCCCATGCGCAGGGTCGAGTACAGCTTCCGTAGTCCGTCAGCGGCAGGATCAACCGGAGCTCCAACCGCAGACGGGAGAATTCCTGTTCCCAGTGCTGTTGGATGGAAGACGGGTACATATGACATGACATGGGATCCCGCTCGAGTTGACGCAGCGGGTGCGGTCATAACGGGGGCCGGCGTCGTTGGGGGTGCGGCAATTGCTGTTGACGCCGGCATCCCCTATCTGGCGGCAGCCTCAAATCCAATAGCCCGTGGAGTGTCTAATACCTGGAAGAATCTCTCATTTGACGGTCCCTCGTCTGGCGGCTTGCATGCTAATGGACGACTGGTAGGAGTTCGCTGGAAAGGAGGACAATGGGGAGTTCGTCTAGATCTTCATCCGATAAATAGTGATAGAACTCCGATTCTTCATATCAACTATGGACCTTCTAATCGCGGTGAGGCTGCTCATCTTGTATTATTTGATCCTCGCTGGATAAAAAAATAGGTCCCGCTATGAGTGCTGCTGATGAAGTGAAGTCCGCTGTTTCCTGTCTGCGGGTATTGTTGCAATCCGAGCCTACCTCTGCGGACCAAGTCTCTGCTTGGTGTAACAAGGCCGAGGCACTTAAGCGATCCCTTCAATTCAGTGTTTATGGAATAGATGTTCCGCATTTGATATGGCATTATCTTGATGATGTTGATATCCGTTTCCGGGATAGATCCTATGCGCAAGATCAAATAATGACAGTCGAGAAGATTATTGAGGAGTGGGGTAGGCGTGTGGGCTGAGATAATAGATTAATGCCTGCAGGTTCCAATAGCCCCAAGGCGTGACGCTCCATCGGGGTGAACGGTGGGTGTTGAGGGGCGTCGTGATGATGTACGTCTTCTTGATTGCTTCCGGGGTATCCATGCTCGTTGGCATGTGAAAGGCGAGGTCTCAAGGCCGCTGATGGTGGAATGGTTCGGCATTACGATGAGATTGCCCGTCCTGGCATCACTCGGCATTTCCCGGTTTCACCTCTGCTGGCTTGCGTCCCGCGCGCAATAAAAAACGCCGCAGTCCCCTGCGGCGTTCCCGTATTTCCCTGGCTCTGGCGAATCCTCAGCCGAGCAACTTACGTACCTTGGTCAGCGCGGTCATGAACCGCTCGATCTCGCCGTGCGTGTTGTAGAACGCCAGCGAGGCACGGCAGGTGGCCGCGACACCGAAGTACTGCAGCAACGGATGTGCGCAGTGCTGGCCGGAACGCACGGCCACGCCTTCCAGGTCGAGCAGGGTGGCCAGG
>NZ_JASGBV010000150.1:0-2601 GCF_030053245.1 Stenotrophomonas sp. RS-48 | reverse complement strand
CGCGATCGCGGCGGCGAGGAACAGGGAATGCAGGGCTTTCATGCCGGCATTCTAGCGGGGCGGCGGCCGGTGCGGCAGCCTTGGTCACGCGGGCCTTGCGCACGCGCTTTTCGGCGGGCGCTTCTGCGCTGCCGGTTTCGGGAGTGTTATCGGACAAGAGCGTTATTCCTCGCTTGAAGGTGCGAGCGCCCGGCTGGGGCGGCGAACGTTGGGGATGGGTCTGGAAGAAACTGCGTCCAGAAGGTGCGGCACGCGAACGCGGCCGGATGTGCCGACACTATCATCGGCCCGCGGCGCCGTGCAAGGGTCGCCGGGAACAGCATTCATGCAGGCGCGGTCCGCGCCTGCCGGCAGCCGCACCGGGCGGCTGCCGGAGTCGTTACAGGGTCAGGCCAGGGCCTTGTCCAGCAGGCCGGCCAGCTGGGCCTTGCCCACCGCGCCGATCTGCTCGCCGACCTTCTCGCCATCCTTGAACACGACCAGGTACGGGATCGAACGCACGTGGTACTTGGCGGCCAGCGCACGATTGTTGTCGACGTTGACCTTGGCGATCTTGGCGCGGCCCTGGTAGGCATCGGCCAGCTCGTCCAGCGCGGGGGCGATCATCTTGCACGGGCCACACCACTCGGCCCAGAAATCGACCAGCACCGGTTCCTTGGAATTCAGCACGGCGCTATCAAAGTCGGCATCGCCGACGTGTACAACCTTGTCGCTCATCTTGGTTTCTCGTCTTGGATTGCACCCGGCCAGGCCGGAGGTGGGTGAACTGGGCCTTGCCCGGTGGCGCGACCCTCGTCGTTGCCTCGCGGCGTCCTGCCGCGGTGCGTTCGGCGGGATGCCTGGACGCTCACGGCCGGCAGTGTACCCCTATCGCGGGGCATGGACAGTGGCCGGCTGGAACCCAGCGTATCGTGATCGCTTCGAAGCGCGGTATGTGTCGGATTTCACTGTCTTCCTGAAGTGGGGGCCGGCAGCCGCGGACTCCAGCGACCCCGGCAGGGCTGTTCAAGCGCGGTGTGGCTGGGTGAAGAGGCGTCCCGCACGGGCCTGTCTCGCGGTTGTGTGAGACGGTTCATTCCGGTTTGGCCGCCGGAGTGCGTTAAACTGGGGCATTGAGCGGCGCGCGGACCCGGTGGTCCCCGGTCCGCCGACCCGCCGCAGGGGCCGCAGTTTGCGACGGTGCCCCCAGACGATGCAGTGCCGCCCGCCCGCTGGCCGGTGGCCATACCAAGACGGACTCATGAGCGACAAACCGCTGACCGATTTGACCTTTTCCTCCTTTGAGCTGCATCCGGCCCTGCAGGCCGGCCTTGAAGGAGCCGGATTCACCCGCTGCACCCCGATCCAGGCGCTGACACTGCCGGTCGCGCTGGCCGGTGGTGATGTCGCCGGCCAGGCCCAGACCGGCACCGGCAAGACGCTGGCGTTCCTGGTTGCCGTGGTCAACCGCCTGCTGAGCCGCCCGGCGCTGGCCGACCGCAAGGCGGAAGACCCGCGCGCGCTGATCCTGGCGCCCACCCGCGAGCTGGCCATCCAGATCCACAAGGACGCCGTGAAGTTCGGTTCCGACCTGGGCCTGCGTTTCGCCCTCGTCTACGGTGGCGTGGATTACGACAAGCAGCGCGAGATCCTGCAGCAGGGCGTGGATGTGATCATCGCCACCCCCGGCCGCCTGATCGATTACGTCAAGCAGCACAAGGTGGTTTCGCTGCACGCCTGCGAGATCTGCGTGCTGGACGAAGCCGACCGCATGTTCGACCTGGGCTTCATCAAGGACATCCGCTTCCTGCTGCGCCGCATGCCCGAGCGCACCACCCGGCAGACCCTGCTGTTCAGCGCCACCCTCAGCCATCGCGTGCTGGAGCTGGCCTACGAGCACATGAACGAGCCGCAGAAGCTGGTGGTCGAAGCTGAAACAGTGACCGCCGCGCGCGTGCGCCAGAAGATCTACTTCCCGGCCGACGACGAGAAGATCCCGTTGCTGCTGGGCCTGCTCTCGCGCAGCGAGGGCGCCCGCACCATGGTCTTCGTCAACACCAAGGTCTTCGTCGAGCGCGTGGCGCGTTCGCTGGAAAAGGCCGGGTACCGGGTCGGCGTCCTGTCCGGCGACGTGCCGCAGAAGAAGCGCGAGAGCCTGCTCAACCGCTTCCAGAAGGGCCAGCTGGAAATCCTGGTCGCCACCGACGTGGCTGCCCGCGGCCTGCATATCGACGGCATCAAGTACGTCTACAACTACGACCTGCCGTTCGACGCCGAAGACTATGTGCACCGCATCGGCCGTACCGCACGCCTGGGCGAAGAGGGTGACGCGATCAGCTTCGCCTGCGAGCGTTATGCGATGAGCCTGCCGGACATCGAGGCCTACATCGAACAGAAGATTCCGTCCGAGCCGGTCACCAAGGAACTGATGACCGCACTGCCGCGTCCGGAACGCCCGGCCACGGTCGCTGGCGAGGACGGTGACGAGAACGAGAGCGTCGGCCAGATCTTCCGCGAGGCGCGCGAAGCCCGCGCCGCCGAGGAAGAGCGTCGTGGCGGTGGCCGCAGCGGTGGTCGCTCCGGCGCCGGCCGTGGCGAGCGCCGCGAGGGCGAGCGCAGCGA
>NZ_JASGBV010000149.1:0-3582 GCF_030053245.1 Stenotrophomonas sp. RS-48 | reverse complement strand
GAAGCCCTGCAGCCGCGCCGTGGCCAGATAATGGTCCCGCACGGTGGCGTCCAGCTTCGGCTCGCGTGCCAGCAGCCACAGGTAGCGGCGATCGGGGCTGCCAACCAGCGACACGCTGTAGTCCGGAGCGATCTGGATGACCCAGTAGTCGCCCTTGGCGAAGGGCAGCCAGCGCAGGCCCTTGGGCAGGAAGCTCACTTCCAGGCGCGCGCTGTCGTTGTCGACGGGGCAGGCTTCGCCGCTGGCCTCCTCGACCTGGCCGTCCATGCGGCAGCGGTTGTGGACGCTGACGTTGCCGTTGTCGAGCAGGCTGTAGTGCGCCGAGACATCGGTGCAGCCTTCCGGCTCGTGGCGCATGGGCAGGCGCGCGATCTCATACCAGGTGCCCAGGTAGCGGGGCAGCTTGAGGTCGGCGACGGTCTTCAGTGGCAGCTGTTCGGTCATCGGCAAGCGCAGTGGGAACGGGCCTCCACGATGCCGACGGCCTCGCCACGAGCGGGTGAAGCCGGAGCGATGGCGGTGTCCAGAACATTGCGTCGCCGCGGCGTCATTCCCGCTGTCATCGGCGCGGCGGTATCCTGCCGCCAGCGCCGGGTGTTCCGATCCAACCTGAAGTGGAGGTGCCGATGTACCAGGTGATCCTGTTGAAGAGTGAAACCGCGTTCGCGCGCGAGCAATGGCCGCAGGTCGACGATCTGGTGGACTATGAGGGCGTCAGCTACAGCCTGCGCGCCGGTCCGCGCCAGCCGCTGCCGACCGACCACGACTGGCCTCCGGTGGCGGTGTACGCCCCGGACGAAATCACCGAGGAAGAGTTCCAGGACTGGTATGCGCTGCAGCAGCCGACGGTGGAGGAGCTGCGGTTGAAGTACTGAACCGCGGGGGCGGGTGCTGCGGGCGGTGCCGCCCTGGGCATCCGACCTTGACCGGTCGTGCCGTATAGTCGCGCGCAGGCGCGGTGGTCCGCGCGAACCGGTGTGCATCTGGCGTGTCTTCCTTCCTGCAATCGATCCGCATGCGCGGGCCCTGGCTGGGCCTGCTGCTGGGTGCTGCCCTTCTGCTGTCCGCGCCCGCGCCCGCGCTCGCGCAGAACGAGGCGCCTACGCCGAAGCAGCAGCTGGCACAGATTGACAGCGCGCTGAAGGAGATCGAGCGCAAGCGTGACGACGCCGAAGCCACCGAAACACTCGGCACGCTTTCAGAGAACGCGTCGAAGGCCAAGCGGGATGCCGAGGCGCTGGACAAGTCCCTGCAGCCACAGCTGGATCAGCTCAATGAGCAGCTGGCCCAGCTGGGTGAAGCGCCGCAGGGCACCACCGAGCCCCCCGACCTGGCCGCGCAGCGACGCACGCTCACCCGCGAGCGCGATGCCCTGGCCGCCTCGGTGGCCCAGGCAAAATCCATCGCGGTGCGTGCCCAGCAGTTGAGTGCGGACATCGACAAGCAACGTTCCGCGCAGATCAGCGAGGAACTGGGCCGCAAGGTCGATTCACCGCTGTCGCCGTCGCTCTGGCGGCAGGTGGCCGATCAGCTTCCCGATGACATCGCCCGCGTGCGCCCGTTGGCGCAACAGGGGCGTGACACCCTGGCCAAGGCCATCGACACGCACGGCTGGGGCACCCTGCTGCTCGGCCTGGCCGCAGCACTGGTGATGATGTTCCCGCTGCGCCTGTGGCTGCGCGCGCTGGGGCGCCGGTTTGCCGCCTCGGAACGCGCGCCGGACGGCCGCCTGCGCCGTTCCGGCCTGGCCATGTGGCTGCTGCTGGTGGGCACCCTGCTGCCGGGCTATGCGGTGGTGGTGCTGGTGGCTTCGCTGAATGCCATTGGCGGCATCGCCCCGCGCCTGCAGAACGTGGCCGATGGCCTGGTGGCGGCGACCTTCGCTGCGGCCTTCATCGCCGCGCTCAGCGCGTGCCTGCTGATGCCCAGGCGCCCCTCCTGGCGGCTGCTGAACCTGGATGACACCGCCGCGCTGAAGCTGCGCAAGTACGCCTGGGGTGCCGCTGCGCTGGCCTGGCTGAGCAACGTGCTGGTGGCCATCGACCGTGCCACCCGCACCAGCGACGTGACCACGGTGGCACTGGATGGCGTGATTGCGCTGACCTACCTCGGCCTGATCATGGCCATGCTGGTGACCCTGGCACGCCTGCACCGGCGGCAGACGGCTGAAGCCGAAGCGAAGCTGGAAGCGCAGGCCGATGGTCTCGGCGCACAGCAGCCGGTGCGCCGCAGCAGTTGGTTGGTACTGGCGCGTGTGGCTGGCAACATCGCGGTGGTGGCGGCGATCATCGCCACGCTGCTGGGCTATGTGAACTTCGCCAAGTTCGTGAACCAGCAGTTGATCGGCGGCAGCATCGTGGTGCTGGCAGCCACACTGCTGTTCAAGTTCGTCGATGATTTCTGCACCTGGCTGTTGAACGCCGACAGCACGGTTGGCCAGACCATCCTGCTCAGCACCGGCCTGAGCGTCTCCAGGCTGGAGCAGGCCGGCGTGCTGCTGTCGGCGGTGCTACGCACCTTCGTGGTTCTGATCGCGCTGCTGGCACTGGCCGCGCCCTTCGGCAATGTCGGCTCGATCGTGGAGCGCTTCGCGTCGCTGGCCAATGGCATTCCCATCGCCAAGGACCTGACGCTGGAGCCGGGTCGCATCGTACTGGCCATCGGCGTGCTGCTGGCCGGGCTAGGGGTGATGCAGGTGGTGCAGCGCTGGCTGGCCGACACCTACCTGCCCAAGACCGAACTGGATCTGGGCGCGCGCAATTCAATCAGCACCGTCGCCCGCTATCTTGGCATCATCATCGCGGTGCTGTGGGCCCTGACGGTGATGGGACTGAACCTGCAGAAGCTGGCGCTGCTGGTCAGTGCGTTGTCGGTGGGTATTGGTTTCGGCCTGCAGGCGATCACCCAGAATTTTGTTTCCGGCCTGATCCTGTTGGCCGAGCGACCGGTGAAGATCGGTGACTGGGTGAAGCTGGGTGACCAGGAAGGCGACATCCGCCGCATCAATGTGCGCTCGACCGAGATCCAGGTGGGCGACAAGTCCACGTTGATCGTGCCCAACTCGGAGCTGATCACCAAGACCATCCGCAACATGACGATGGGCAACAATCAGGGCCGCATCCAGATCCAGTTCGCGGTACCGACCAGCACCGACGTCGCCGGCCTGCGGCAGGCCATGCTGGATGCCTATGGCGCGCACACCAGCGTGCTGCAGACGCCCGCGCCGACGGTGTACATCGACGGCATTGCCGGCGGCCAGATCACCATCAACAGCTTCGCCTACGTGGCCAGCCCGCGGCAGGTGTACGGCACCCGCAGCGATCTGTATTTCAGTCTGTTGCAGATCCTGGCGGAGCGGAACATTCCGCTGTCCACGCCAACGGACATCCACATCACCCGCGACCCCCAGGAGTAGGGGATTCCCGGCAGGGCTGCGCCCTGCACCTGCCGAGGCCGGAGCAACAGCAACAGCAACAGCGCGCATTCCGTGGGATGGCGGGGTGGGTCCGGTTGCGGGGGACGCTGCAAGTACGTCCATGTAAGCTCGGTCGCCGCATCCATGCGGCTCACGCCCCCGCAACC
>NZ_JASGBV010000017.1:0-11333 GCF_030053245.1 Stenotrophomonas sp. RS-48 | reverse complement strand
TTGGTAGACGCACTAGTTTCAGGTACTAGCGGGTAAAACCGTGGAGGTTCGAGTCCTCTCCTGGGCACCACGACTCATGATGATGAAACCCGCGAAAGCGGGTTTTTTCGTTTCCGGAATCCGCAGCGTCAACGCAATGGCGACGCCTTCCGCGCGTTGCGCGAACGCCGCCTGGCAGAACTCACCACAGACAAAAACCCCGCCTTGCGGCGGGGTCGACATACAGCGCCGTGTTTGCGGGCAGTTTCAGTGCCCGCCACCGGCCGCTGCACCGGCACCGGCACCGAACGGCGGCTTGGCCAGCCACAGGAAGGTGATGATGGCCAGGAAGATCCAGCCCAGCAAGAAGAAGATGTCGTTGAAGCCCATCTGCGATGCCTGGTGGTTGATCATGGTGTTGAGCACCGCTGCACCATGCTGCAGGTCACCCTGCCCCATCGCCGCAACCTGGTCCTGCATGCCCGGCTGATAGGCCGAAATGTGTTCGGTCAGATCGGCGTGGTGCACCTGCGTGCGACGTGCCCACAGCCAGGTGGTCAGCGATGCTGCAAAGCTGCCGCCCAGCGTGCGCAGGAACGTGGCCAGGCCCGAACCCGCGGCAATTTCGCGACCATCCAGATCCGACAGCAGGATCTGCAGCACCGGCATGAAGAACAGCGCCACGCCGATGCCCATGATCAGCTGCACGCCGGCCACGTGCTGGAAGTCCACCTGCAGATTGAAGCCCGAGCGCAGGAAGCTGGTCATCGACAGGAACACGAAGGCGATGGTCGCCAGCATGCGCATGTCGAAGCGCGAGGCATACTTGCCCACGAACGGCGTCATGATCACCGGCAGCACGCCGATCGGCGCCGTCGCCAGGCCTGCCCAGATCGCCGTGTACCCCATGTCGCGCTGCAGCCACTGCGGAATCAGCAGGGCCACGCTGAAGAATGCGGCATAGGCCACCACCATCGCCAGCGTGCCGGCGCGGAAGTTGCGGTGGCGGAACAGCTTCAGGTCGACGATCGGGTCCTTGTCGGTCAGTTCCCAGATCAGGAACACCGTCAGCGCCACGACCGCCACGCAGGCCAGCACCACGATCCGGGTGGAGGAGAACCAGTCCTCGTCGTTGCCCAGGTCGAGCACCAGCTGCAGTGCGCCGACGCCGATCACCAGCGTGATCAGGCCGACGTAGTCCATCTTCGGCTTCTCCACGTGTTCCGGACGGCCCTTCAGCTGGTTGCCCACCACCAGCGCGGCGAAGATGCCCAGGGGCACGTTGATCAGGAAGATCCATTCCCAGCTGTAGTTGTCCGTGATCCAGCCCCCGAGGATCGGCCCGCAGATCGGCGCGACCACGGTGATCATCGCCAGCAGCGCCAACGCCTGCCCGCGTTTCTCGCGTGGATAGATCGAGACCAGCAACGACTGCGTGATCGGATACATCGGGCCGGCCACGAAGCCCTGCAGGGCGCGCGACACCACCAGCATGCCCATGCTCTGCGCCAGGCCACACAACAGCGAGGTGATGACGAAGGCCAGCGTGGCCCAGACGAACAGCTTGCGCTCGCCGAAACGGCGGCTGAGCCAGCCGGTCAGCGGCAGTGCGATGGCCGTGCTGACCGCGAACGAAGTGATGACCCACGTCGCCTGCTGCGAACTGGCGCCGAGATTGCCGGCGATGGTCGGCAGCGAGACGTTGGCGATGGTGGTGTCGAGCACCTGCATGAAGGAGGCCATCGCCAGGCCCACGGTGCACAGGGCCACGCTCGGCGGCAGGAACCCGGCGGCCGCACCCGGCGCCGCCGGTGCGCCCGGGCTTCCGGGCGCGGCTGGAGCTTGGGCGGACATGGCGACCTCAGCCCACCTTCGACTGCTGCGGCACGTTGCCCTGGATGATCGAGTGGATCACCTCGTCGGCATCATGCAGCTGCTTGGCATAGACGTCGGTGTCGAACACCGTGCCCTTGGCCGGGGCGCTCGGCAGCACCTCGCCCTTCTGGTCGCGCAGGCTCACCTCGGCCTTCATCGACAGGCCGATACGCAACGGATGTTCGGCAAGCTGCTTGGCATCGATGGCGATGCGCACCGGAACGCGCTGCACGATCTTGATCCAGTTGCCGCTGGCGTTCTGCGCCGGCAGCAGCGAGAACGCCGAGCCGGTCCCCAGACCCAGGCTCTGCACGCGGCCCTTGTACTTCACATCGCCGGCGTACAGGTCAGACTTCAGCTCCACTTCCTGGCCCAGGCGCATGTGGCGCAGCTGGGTTTCCTTGAAGTTGGCCTCGACCCACATCTGCTCGGTCGGCACCACGGCCATCAGTGCGGCACCCGGCTGCACACGCTGGCCCACCTGCACCGAGCGACGGGCCACATAACCGGTGACCGGCGCGACGATGCCGGCGCGGGCATTGTTGAGGTAGGCCTGGCGCAGCTGCGCGGCGGCCGCCTGCACGTCGGGCTGGGTGGCGATCACCGTATCGTCGACCAGCGCACGGTTGCGCTCGACGGTCTCGCGCGAACCGGCCACCGCTGCTTCCGCCGCCGCCAGCTCATCGCGGGCATGGGCGAGTTCTTCGTTGGAGATTGCACCGGTGGCGGCCAGATCCCTGCGGCGTGCGAAGTCCTCGCGCACGCGCTTCAGGGTCACCTGACGGGCATTCAGGTCTGCCTGCGCGCCTTCCACGCTGCGATACAGGCCACGGGTCTGGCGAACGGTCTTGGCCAGGTTGGCTTCAGCCTGCTGCAGGGCCACGGACGTATCGGCCGGGTCCAGCTGCACCAGCAGCTGGCCACGCTCCACGCGCATGCCGTCATCGGCATTGATGGCGACCACGGTGCCTGCCACCAGCGGGGTGATCTGTACAAGGTTGCCCTGCACGTAGGCATCGTCGGTTTCTTCGAACCAACGGCCGAACATGAAATACCACAGCGCCAGTGCGGCAAGCAGCAGCACGACGATGACGAACAGGCCCCGCAGCAGGTTGCTGCGGCGGTTGGAGGCGGCCGGGGCCGCAGTGTCTTGGGTCTGGCTCATGGCGGGGATCTTCAGGAATGCGAGGAATCGGAATGGGAGGCAAGCGGCGCGCGATCGGCATCACTGGGCTGGAAGCCCCCGCCCAGCGCTTTGCTCAGGCGCACCGAGGTCTGCACCTGCTGCGACTGCAGGCTGGCCAGCTGCTGTTGTGACTGCAGCAGGGTGGACTGTGCGGACAGCACATCCAGGTAGCTGCCGATGCCGGCGCGGTAACGCTGCCCGGCCAGGTCGAACGCTGCACGCGCCGTGTCCACGGCCTGCTGCTGCGACTGCGCCTGCTGCGCCAGCGAGCGCACCGCATTGACCTGGTCGGCCACGTCGCGCAGTGCGTCAAGCACCGCCTGGTTGTAATTGGCCACCGCCAGGTCGTACTGCGCATCGGTGTCGGCCAGGTTGGCGCGCAGCTTGCCGCCTTCGAAGATCGGCAGGCTCAGCGCCGGGCCGATGTAGGCGAAGGTGGAACTGCTCTGCAGCAGATCGCCGACATTCGGCGCCACCACGCCGGCCAGCGCGGTCAGGTTGAGGCTCGGGTAGAACTTCGTCCTGGCGACCTTGATCTGCTTGTTGGCCGCTTCCACGCGCCAGCGTGCGGCGACGATGTCAGGACGACGGCCGAGCAGCTCGCTGGGCAGCACGCCTGGCAGCTGCAGGGCCGTCGGATTCAACGGCTGCGGACGCTCGATCGTCAGGCCACGGTCGGGGCCCTTGCCGACCAGGGCGGCCAATGCGGTGCGGGCGGCGTCGATGCGTTGCTGCGCGGCCTGCACCTGCTGTTGCGCGGCGGGCACGCGGGCTTCGGCCTGGCGCACCTGCAGATCGCTGTCGATGCCAGCGCGGCGACGCTGTCGGGTCAGTTCCAGCGACTTCTGCGACCGCGTCAGTTCTTCCTCGGCGACATCGTCGAGCTGCCACGCGTAAGCAAGGTCCGCATAGGCCTGGGCGATGCCGGTGGACAGATTCAGGCGTGCGGCCTGGGCCTCCACGGTGGCGGCATGCGCGCCATCCACGGCCGCTTCCCAGGCGGCGCGCTTGCCGCCCCACAGGTCGATCCCGTAGCTGAAGTCGAAAGCGACCTGGCTGCTGCCTGCGTAGTGGCCACCGATCTCGTCGCCGGCCATCGACTCGGGCAGGCGAAGCCCGGTATAGCCGCCGGAAACGGAGAGACTGGGCAGGCGGTCAGCGCGTGCGGTACCGACCTTGGCCTGCGCCTGGCGCAGACGTGCGTCGGCGGCGTCCAGGCTCGGATGACCGGCCAGGCCTTCGGCGATCAGCGCGTCCAGCTGCGCATCGCCCAATGCCTTCCACCAGTCCTGTGCGGGGAAGCCGGTGGCACTGAGATCGGTGTCGGCCAGGGTGCGCTCGCTGTGCAGGCTGTCCACATCGAGCAGGCGGGCCTGCGGTTCGAGGCCGCGGCTGCTGGCACAGGCGGCCAGCGCCAGCGCCAGCGCCGACAGCAGCAGCGCGCGCCCGGACCGGCGGAATGAGGAATGCGGGATCGGGTTCATGGGGTCGTCAGGGAATCGCGGATTCGGGTCAGGAGGGACAACAGCAGCGTGCGCTCGTCGGCGGACAGATCGCGCAGGGCGTAATCCATCACCGCGTCGCCGCGCAGCTTCAAGCGCGCCCACAGTGCGCGGCCTTCATCGGTCAGCACGATCTGCAGCGCACGGCGGTCCTGCGCATGTGCCTCGCGGCGAACGCAGCCCAGGGCTTCGAGCTTGTCCAGCAGGCGGGTGACGGCACTGGGTACCTGGTCGATGGCCTGGGCCAGTTCGTTGGCGGTACAGGGGGCCATGTTCGAGAGCACCTTCAACCCGATGTAGTGGGTGAAGCCGATACCCAGGTCTTCTTCGGCCATGGACGCGTCAAGCTGGCGGACCAGGCCGTCGCGCACCTGGCGCAGCAGCAGGCCGAAGCTGGGGGGAGTGGTTGCAGGACAGATCATGGGAGTGCATTCTCTTCCAAAAAAAATATTTCTCAATGGAAATATTCGATCTGGCATCGAATGCTGTGTTGCAGCAGCGGGCTGGATCAGTGAAGGCGCCTACCTTAATGGCGCCCCAGGATGGCCCGGTAGTACCATTAAGCCAATGAATGACACATTCCAGCCATCGGAGAGGATGAACAAGGGGGACATCGCCCCGGCCCGGCAGTTGCTGCGCAACGAGGCGCTGGACTGGTTCGAGCGCAACGATGGCCCGCCGGTCGTCGGCTTCCGCTTCGACAGTCCGCAGGGGCTCGCCCGTGAAGTCGACTGGCACCATCACCAGCGTGCGCAGCTGATCTGCGTCGAACGCGGCCTGCTGACCACCCGCACCTCGCATGGAACGTGGTCGCTGGCGCCCGGTTCGGCCGGCTGGATGCCGCCCTTGGAACCTCACACGGTCGCTCTGGACGGCCCGCTGCGTGGCTGGGGCATGGCGCTGGCCGCGCCCGCCTGCACTGCCCTTCCCGCCGCCCCCTGCGTGCTGGGCCTGTCCAGGCTGGCGCAGGCACTGGCGGACCGGATCTGCAGCTGGTCGCTCGACCAGGTCGCCACGCCCGAGCACCAGCACATCATCGAGGTTCTGCTGGATGAGATCCGCACCGCACCGCGCCAGCGCATGCACCTGCCGATGCCGCACGATCGGCGCCTGCTGAAGATCGCCTCGCAGCTGCTGGCCGATCCCTCCGACGAGCGCAGCCTGGCCGAATGGGCGCATTGGGCCGGGCTTTCGCCGCGAAGCCTGACCCGCCACTTCCGCGACGAGACCACGCTGAGCTTCGCGCAGTGGCGCCAGCAGGCCCGTCTGTCCGAAGCGCTGCGGCAGCTGACCGATGGCCGCAGCGTGGCCGATATCGCCCATGCGCTGGGCTTCAGCAGCGCCAGCGCCTTCGTCACCGTGTTCCGCCGCCATTTCGGCCTGCCGCCCGGGCGCTACCTGGCGCGGGCCGGGAATGGACTGGAAACCGGCCTGGACCCTGCGCGCGGCTTGGCATCCCCGGCCGCATCCGGATAATCACAGGATTGCGAGCGGCGACCGCCGTCGCCGCCTCCCGACATAGGTAACAACGCCGCATGACCGAACTTGCCCGCCCCGTGTTCCACGGATTCGAACAACTGCCGTTGCGCGAGTACGCCGAACGCGCCTACCTCGACTACTCGATGTACGTGGTCCTGGACCGCGCCCTGCCGTTCGTCGGCGACGGCCTGAAGCCGGTGCAGCGCCGCATCATCTATTCGATGAGCGAGCTGGGGCTGAATGCCGCGTCCAAGCCGAAGAAGTCCGCACGCACCGTCGGTGACGTCATCGGTAAATACCACCCGCACGGCGACAGCGCGTGCTACGAGGCGCTGGTGCTGATGGCCCAGCCGTTCTCCTACCGCTATCCGCTGATCGAGGGCCAGGGCAACTTCGGCTCCAGCGACGACCCGAAGTCGTTCGCGGCGATGCGCTACACCGAATCCAAGCTGACCCCCATCGCCGAAGTGCTGCTGGGCGAGCTGGGCCAGGGCACCACCGACTGGGCGCCCAACTTCGATGGCACGCTGCAGGAGCCGACGTGGATGCCGGCCCGCCTGCCGCACCTGCTGCTCAACGGCACCACCGGCATCGCCGTGGGCATGGCCACCGATGTGCCGCCGCACAACCTCAACGAGATCGTCAGCGCGCTGCTGCACCTGCTGGACGATCCGGATGCCACCGTGCGCGACCTGTGCGAGCACGTGAAAGGCCCGGACTATCCCTCCAGCGCCGAGATCATCACGGCCGCCAACGATCTGCGCACCCTGTACGAGACCGGCAACGGCAGCGTGCGTGCACGCGCGACGTTCAGCCGTGAAGCCGGCAACATCGTGGTCACCGCACTGCCGTTCCAGGTATCGCCCTCGAAGGTGATCGAGCAGATCGCCGCGCAGATGCGCGCCAAGAAGCTGCCGTGGCTGGAAGACATCCGCGATGAATCCGACCACGCCAATCCGGTGCGGGTGGTGCTGGTGCCGCGCTCGAACCGCGTCGATGCCGAGCAGCTGATGGGCCACCTGTTCGCCACCACCGACCTGGAGCGCAGCTACCGCGTCAACCTCAACGTGATCGGGCTGGATGGCCGTCCGCAGGTGAAGAACCTGAAGATGCTGCTCAGCGAATGGCTGACGTTCCGCAGCAACACCGTCACCCGCCGCCTGCAGCATCGCCTGCAGAAGGTCGAACGCCGCCTGCACCTGCTGGAAGGTCTGCTGGTGGCCTTCCTCAACCTGGACGAGGTGATCCATATCATCCGTACCGAGGACGAACCGAAGGCCGCACTGATCGCGCGCTTCGGCCTGTCCGAAGAACAGGCCGAGTACATCCTGGAGACCAAGCTGAAGCAGCTGGCCCGCCTGGAGGAAATGAAGATCCGCGGCGAGCAGGACGAGCTGGCCAAGGAACGCGAGAAGATCATCGGCATCCTCGACAGCAAGGCCAAGCTGAAGAAGCTGATCCGCGACGAGCTGCAGGCCGATGCGAAGAAGTTCGGCGACGAGCGCCGCTCGCCACTGGTCCAGCGCCAGGCGGCGCAGGCCATCGACGAGACCGAACTGGTGCCGAGCGAGCCGATGACGGTGGTGCTGTCGCAGAAGGGCTGGATCCGCGCCGCCAAGGGTCATGACGTGGACGCGTCGGCCCTGTCCTATCGCGATGGCGATGCGCTGCAGGGCGCCGTGCGCGCGCGCAGCACCCAGCAGGTCGCATTCCTGGACAGCGAAGGCCGGGCCTATTCAACGGCGGTGCACACCCTGCCTTCTGCGCGGGGCAACGGCGAGCCGCTGACCGGCCGTTTCTCGCCGGCGCCCGGCACCAGCTTCGTCACCCTGGCCAGCGCCGAGCCGGACGCACGCTTCGTGCTCGCGTCCAGCCATGGCTACGGCTTCGTCACCCGCTTCGAGAACCTGATCGGCCGCAACAAGGCCGGCAAGGCGATGCTGAACCTGTCCGCCGGCTCGTCGGTGCTGCCGCCGGCGGTGGTCGCCAATGTCGAGAGCGACCGCATCGTGGCGGTGACCAGCTCGGGCAACCTGCTGGCGATTCCGGCCAGCGATCTGCCCGAACTGGACAAGGGCAAGGGCAACAAGATCATCGAGATCCCCAAGGCCAAGCTGGCCACGGAACGCGTGGTCGCCATCGTGGCGATCGGGCCGGGGCAGACCCTGCAGGTGCGCGCCGGCCAGCGCACGATGGGCCTGAAGTTCAACGAGCTCGATGCCTACCTCGGCGCGCGGGCGACCCGCGGCCACCTGCTGCCGCGTGGCTGGCAGAAGGTCGAAGGCCTGTCAGTGGAATGACGCAGCGGGGTCGGATCCCTTTCCAACGGAAGGGGCTCTGACCCCAGCTCTGCCCGCCGGGCATGGCCCGGCGCTACCGAAACGCAGCACCAGACACGAAAAAGCCGGGGCATTCCCCGGCTTTTTCGTTGTCGGCTGGCGGGCGGTGGAGCGGCTGGCGGGCGAAGGCTGGCGAGCGATGCTCCGGTGCTGGCGGGCGACGGTACCGGTTCAGTGCGCCGGGGCGCCGCTGCCGTCGATCTTGCTCAGCTGGTACAGCTCCAGGCCGATGCGCTTGATCAGGCCCAGCTGCTGCTCCAGCCACCAGGCGTGGTCCTCTTCGGTGTCCTTCAGCTGCGCCAGCAGGATGTCGCGGCTCACGTAGTCGCCCTTCTCTTCGCACAGCTTCATGCCGGCGGCGAGGTTGTTGCGCACGGCGTACTCGGTGTCCAGATCCTTCTGCAGCATCTCCTCCACCGTCGTACCCGGCTCGGTCAGGTGCGGGCGCATGTCAGGATCCCCGCCAAGGAACAGGATGCGGCGCAGCAGCGCGTCGGCATGCTGGGTCTCTTCCTCCATCTCGTGGTTCAGGCGCTCATACAGCGCGAACAGGCCCTGGTCCTCGTAACGGCGGGAATGGATGAAGTACTGGTCACGCGCGGCAAGCTCGCCGCGCAGCAGTTCCTTCAGGCAGGCGATGACGTCCGGGTTGCCTTTCATGGGGGGCTCCTGTGAATCGATGCGGCATAGGGTGCCCCATTTCGGGATACGGTGATCTAATCGGAATCAGTCGCAGTTGCGCCTGCGGCTACAATCGGCCCCGGCGTTCGGAAAGGACCTGCAATGCGACGTACATGGCGTTGGCTGCTCGGCGTGCTGATCGCCACCCTGCTGGTGGTGGCCCTGGCAGCGTGGCTGCTGCTGCGCGGCAGCCTGGCCGATCTGGAAGGTGAACATGCCCTGCCCGGCCTAAGCGCAGCGGTCACTGTCGAGCGCGACGCGCTGGGCGTGGTCACCATCACCGCGGGCAGCCAGGCCGACGCCATGCGTGCGCTCGGCCGTGTCCACGCGCAGGAGCGCTACTTCGAGATGGACCTGATGCGGCGCAGCGCGGCCGGCGAACTGGCTGCGCTGTTCGGCCCGAAGGCCATCGAGGTGGACAAGCGCATGCGGGTTCATCGCCTGCGCGCGCGGACCGACGCCCATCTGGAGGCCGCCCTGGGCAGCAACGCCGCGGCGGTGAACGCGTATGTCGATGGGGTCAACCAGGGCCTGGCCGATCTCTCCGTGCGCCCGTGGGCCTACCTGCTGCTGCGGCAGGCGCCGCAGCCGTGGACCGCCAGCGACAGCGTGCTGGCCGGGCTGGCCATGTACGCCGATCTGCAGGATCCGGGCAACCGGACTGAACTGGCGCTCAGCCGCATCCAGGCGGTGGTGCCACCGGCGCTGCATGCGCTGATCGCGCACCAGGGCAGCGAATGGGATGCGCCCCTGTTCGGCGAGCCGCGCGGCAATGCCCTGCTGCCCGATGCAGGGCAACTGGATCTGCGCACGCTGGCCGCCTCGCCCGCCCCCGTGCCGGTGGAAGCCGGCGCAGTGGGCAGCAACAACTTCGCCGTGGCCGGCGCCCTCACTGCCGATGGCCGTGCCATCGTTGCCGACGACATGCACCTGGGCCTGCGTGCACCCGGCCTCTGGTTCCGCGTGCGCCTGCGCTATCCCGATCCGCAGGCGGCCGGTGGCCAGGTCGACATCAGCGGCTTCTCGCTGCCCGGTCTGCCAGCCGTCATCGTCGGCAGCAACGGGCACATCGCCTGGGGATTCACCAACAGCTACATCGACACCGCGGATTTCCGCAACGAACCGGCCACGGCCCCGGTGACGGTCCACGAAGAGCGCATCGCCGTGGCCGGCCAGGATGACGTGGTGTTCCCGGTGCGCGAGACCGCCTGGGGGCCGATCCTGCACACCCACGCCGATGGCAGCGGCGACGCACTGCGCTGGGTCGCACACCTGCCCGGCGCGGTGCGCCTGGATTTCGCCGACATGGCCCGCGCGGGCGACCTGGACCAGGCCCTGCGCGTGGCCGACCGCGCCGGCATTCCTGCACAGAACCTGGTGATCGGCGACCGCAGTGGGCGCATCGCCTGGCGTCTGATCGGCGCCCGTCCGGACCGTGGCTCCGGATGTGCGGCGGCCGGCTACGCGCCAGCGCGCAATGACGCCTGCGCACCCTGGTCGCTGCGCAGCGACGCTGCCCCCGCACTGATCGATCCCGCCGACCACCGTCTGTGGACCGCCAACGGCCGCGTGCTGGACGGCGCCGCACTGGCAGTGGCCGGCAATGGCGGCTACGACCTTGGCGCCCGCGCGCGGCAGATCCGCGACCTGCTGGCGGTCCAGGACCGTTTCGATGAGCACGACCTGCTGGCGATCCAGCTCGATGACCGCGCGGTAATGCTGCAACGCTGGTGGGCGCTGCTGCAGCAGATCACCGCACACAGCAGCGACCCTGCACTGCAGCGCCTGCATGCAGCCAATGCGCACTGGGAAGGACGGGCATCGGTGGACTCGGTGAGCTATCGCATCACCCGCGGCTTCCGTGGCAAGGTGCTCGATGCGGTCGAAGGCGCGCTGCTCGCGCCTGCCCGCGCACAGCTGGGCGCCGACTACCTGCCGCCGCGGCTGCCCGAGCTGGAAGGCGTGGTCTGGCCGATGCTGGAACAGCGCCCGGCACATCTGCTGCCACCCGGTATCGACAGCTGGGATGCGTTGCTGGCGAAGGCCGCACGTGAGCTGGAAGCAGATCTTGCCAGCCAGGGACCGCTGGCCCAGCGCCGCTGGGGAGAGCGCAACACCGCGTCGATCTGCCACCCGGTCAGTCGCGCCCTGCCCGCCTTCGCACGCCGCGCGTTGTGCATGCCGGCCGAGCCGTTGCCCGGCGACCGCGACATGCCACGGGTGCAGGCCCCGGATTTCGGTGCTTCGCAGCGGATGGTGGTCTCCCCCGGTCACGAAGCCGACGGCATCGTG
>NZ_JASGBV010000148.1:0-1480 GCF_030053245.1 Stenotrophomonas sp. RS-48 | reverse complement strand
CCGATCGGGCAGACCACGGCCGATGGCAGCGGCAACTGGAGCTTCACCCCCGCCACAGCGCTGCCGGACGGCACGGTGATCACCGCGGTCGCCCAGGATGCGGCGGGCAACACCAGTGGCCCGGCAAGCACCACGGTGGACGCGGTGGCACCGCCGGCACCAGTGATCGACCCGAGCAACGGCAGTGCGGTAAGCGGTACGGCCGAAGCCGGTGCCACGGTGATCCTCACCGATGGCAGCGGCAACCCGATCGGGCAGACCACGGCCGATGGCAGTGGCAACTGGAGCTTCACTCCGGCCACGCCATTGCCCGATGGCACGGTGGTCAACGCCATCGCGACGGACCCGGCCGGCAACAGCAGCGGCCCCGCCAGTACCACCGTTGATGCGGTGGCGCCGCCAGCGCCTGTGATCAACGCCAGCAACGGTGCGGTGATCAGCGGTACCGCCGAAGCCGGCGCGACGGTGGTCCTGACCGATGGCAATGGCGATCCGATCGGGCAGACCACCGCCGATGGCAGTGGCAACTGGTCGTTCACGCCCGGCACGCCGCTGCCCGATGGCACCGTGATCACGGCGGTGGCCCAGGATGCGGCAGGCAACGCGAGTGGCCCGGCCACGACCACCGTGGATACGGTGGCGCCGCCGGCACCGGTGATCGACCCGAGCAACGGCAGTGTGGTGAGCGGTACAGCCGAAGCCGGTGCCACAGTGATCCTGACCGATGGCAGCGGCAACCCGATCGGCCAGACCACCGCCGATGGCGCCGGCAACTGGAGCTACACGCCGGCTACACCGTTGCCGAATGGCATGGTGATCACTGCGGTGGCACAGGATGCGGCGGGCAACGGCAGCGGCCCGGCCAGTACCACGGTCGATTCGGTCGCGCCGCCGGCACCGACGATCGACGCGAGCAATGGCAGCGTCATCAGCGGCACCGCCGAAGCCGGTGCGACAGTGATCCTCACTGACGGCAACGGTATTCCGATTGGGCAGACCATCGCCGATGGCAGTGGCAACTGGTCGTTCACGCCCGGCACGCCTCTGCCCGATGGCACCGTCATCAATGCACTGGCGCGCGACGCGGCCGGCAACAACAGCAGCCCGGTCAGCACGACCGTCGATGCGGTCGCGCCCTCGGCGCCGACGCTCGATGCCAGCAACGGCACGGTGATCACCGGCACCGTCGAGCCCGGCGTGAAGGTGATCCTGACCGACGGCAACGGTGATCCCATCGGCGAAGCCATCGCCGATGGCAGCGGCAACTGGAGCTTCACCCCGGCTACGTCGCTGCCCGACGGCACCGTGATCAATGCCATCGCGCAGGATGCGGCCGGCAACAACAGCGGCCCGGTCACCACCACGGTGGATGCGATGGCGCCGCCGGCCCCGGTGATCGATCCGAGCAATGGCAGCGTCATCAGCGGTACGGCTGAAGCCGGCGCCACGGTGATCCTCACCGATGGCAATGGCGATCCGA
>NZ_JASGBV010000147.1:0-2012 GCF_030053245.1 Stenotrophomonas sp. RS-48 | reverse complement strand
CATGCCCGGCGGCCTGATGCATGCGCTGCGCTCGCCGGGCATGGCCCGGCGCTGCCCGCAGCTGCTTACCAGCCGTAGGGCGGCGGGTAGTCCCAGTAGCCCGGGCCGCGACCGTAGTAGCCGCCATACGGGCCGAAGAAGCCCGGGCCCTCGCCTTCGCTGACGTGGATGTTGAGGTTCACCCCGCGGGTCTTGCCCTCGTCGGTGGTGTAGTTCTTGCTCAGATTCAGCGTGGCGGCGTTGTAGTGGCTGTTGCCGCCCCGCTTGGAGTACCCGATGCCGGTGGTGAAACTGCCGGAGACCTTCACCTTGTCGTCCTGCACGTCGGCGATGCGGGCATCGTCGTGCACGCGTGGGCCACTCTTGTCACCGTAGTAGGTGCCCGGCGGGTCCTGCTGCAACGTCGGATCGTTGAGGTAACGCATCGGCGCCTGCGGCAATGTCAGATCCAGCCCGGATGCCTGCGGTGCGGTGGCGCCGGCAGCGGACTGGGCGAGCACGGTCCCGGGCAGGGCCAGGCACAACAGCAGGGTCAGGGGGCGGATCATCTTGGCGCTCCAGCGGACAGGGACCACGCCACACGCGGCGTTACAGGCCGACGCTAGCAGGGCGTGCTTGAATGATGCCTGTCGGCGCCGGATTGGGGTAGAGCCGGGCCATGCCCGGCTGCAGGTCACAGCCGCCCGAACCCGAACAGCTCCGCCAGCGGATGCTTGCGCCGCTCGATGCGGGCCCGCAGCAGCTGTGCGCCGATCATGGAATAGGTGATGCCGTTGCCGCCGTAGGCCATTGCCAGGTGCACGCGCGGCCCCCACTGTTCATGCGGGCCGAAGAACGGCAATCCGTCGGCGGTCTCGGCGAAGGTACCGGCCCATGAGAATGCCGGTACCGGGTCGAGCTTGGGAAACCAGTGCAGGAGCTGCTTCATGAGCTTGTCTGCCTTGCCTTCCACCCGCCGGTCGCGCCGTGCCGGAATATCGATGGCATCGTCCAGCCCGCCCACCAGCAGGCGACGGTCGCCGGTGGCCCGCAGGTACAGATAGGGGCGCGCGCTTTCCCACACCATCGTGCGCTGCAGGGGGCCCAGCACCGCGGCATCGACAGGGTCGGTGATGAAGGCATAGCTGCTGCGGTTGCGTGCGACGCGCTGCGAGAGCCAGCGCTGGTTGGCGTATCCCATCGCCAGCACCACGTGGCCTGCGCGGATCGTCGCGCCTGATTCGGTCTTGGTGGTAACGCCCCGTGTGCCTGGCGTCAGCGTGTGCAGCACGGTGCGATCGTGAATGTGGCCGCCGCGCTGGCGCACCCGCTTCAGCAATCCATAGGTGAGGCAGTAAGGGTCGACCCGCGCTGCCTGCCGGGTCAGCAATGCGCCGCCGGCGTCCACATCGAAGCGCTCCGCCAGCGCCTCCGGGCCCAGCCAGCGGGCGTCCAGGCCGGCGCTGCGGCGTGCCTGGCCCTCGGCCATGAGTCGGGGCACGTCGCGGTGGCGACTGGCCAGGTACAGGCTGTCCATGCGCCGGAAGTCCACGTCCTTCAGGCCACGCGCCACTTCGCCCAGTGCCGGGATCGCCTCGGCACAGGCCCGGTAGGCCAGCGTGGCCGCGTCGTGGCCATAGCGCTGGGCCAGTTCCAGCAGATGGGTGTCGATCTCGTACTGCAGCAGCGCGGTGCTGGCGGCGGTGCTGCCCCAACCGATGTCGCGCTGCTCGATCAGGGCGACCTCGTGACCGTGACCTGACAGCTCATCGGCGATCAGTGCGCCGGTGATGCCGCCGCCGACCACCAGCACATCGCAGCGCAGGTCGCCCTCCAGCGGGGGAAATGCCTGGATCAGGCCATTGCGTACGGCCCACCAGGGATAGCCACTTTTCAGGTCCATGGTGATGGGTCAGGCGGTGGGATGGCCGGTGTGCGGCGTGTGGATCAGTTCGGACAGATCGAAGCCCTGCAGCCGCGCCGTGGCCAGATAATGGTCCCGCACGGTGGCGTCCAGCTTCGGCTCGCGTGCC
>NZ_JASGBV010000146.1:0-6160 GCF_030053245.1 Stenotrophomonas sp. RS-48 | reverse complement strand
GTTGGCGCCATGGATGGCGCCATCGAGCCCCCATGGATGGGTTTACGGCGTGTCTCGCCCGCCCATCCCGACTCACCCAACACGCAACAACTCAGAGCCGAACACAACCTGCAGTTGCTGTTGCTGTTGCTGTTGCTCTTGCTTCAGACGTTGCCCGCAAGCAGTCGCGGCCGCAGGCCGCGCCGGACACTCACAGATGCCGCAGTTCCTGCTTCAGCGTCGCCACACAGCGGCGGCTGACCTCCAGCGGCTGCTTGCCATGCCGGAGCACCGCCTGCACCTGCCCGCCCACGCCACGACGCAGTTCCACCAGTTCGTGCCGCGCCACCAGACAGTTGCGGTGGATGCGCACGAAGCGGCTGGCGAATTCCTCCTCCAGCGACTTCAGCGACTCCTCGATCAGGTCCTCACCACGCGCGTGGTGCACCACCACGTACTTTTCCTCGGCCTGCAGGTAATGGATGTCATCCAGTGGAATCAGCCGCAGGCTGCCCCGCAGCCGGGCGCACAGCATGCTGCGTGCCTGTTGCCCCGCGTCGTGCTGTGGCTGCCCCCCGCGCCCGGCCAGAAAGGTCCGTGCGCGCGCGATGGCCGCTGCCAGCCGCTCGGCACGCACCGGCTTCATCAGGTAGTCGATGGCCGCCGCTTCGAATGCCGACAAGGCATGCGCGTCATATGCCGTACAGAACACCACCGCCGGGCGTGGCTCGAAGCTGGCCAGGTGACGGGCCGCTTCCAGCCCATCCAGTCCGGGCATCGCGATGTCCAGCAGCACCAGGTCCGGCTGCAGTTCCGCGCAGGCGTGCAGGGCCTGCTCGCCGTTACCGGCCTCGGCCACCACGTCCACCCCCTCCTGCGCGGCCAGCAGGCTGCGCAGGCGCTCGCGCGCCAGCGGTTCGTCATCGGCGATGACTACCCTCACGATCGTTCCCTCACTGGATCGGCACCGTCACCTGGCAGGCATAGTAGCCCTCGCTCCAGCCGGCCGTCATCCGTGCGGCACTGCCGAAGCGCCACGCCAGGCGATGACCGATGCTGTGCTGGGCATGCCCGGCGCCGCGTGCCAGGGCCAGCCCCGGCATTTGTGGATCGGGAGCGGGATTGCGTACGCGGATGTGCAGCTCGTTGCCTTCGCGCGCCACGTGCAGCTCGACGGTGCCACCTTCCGGCAACCGTGAAATGCCATGCAGCACCGCATTTTCCACCAGTGGCTGCAACACCAGCCGCGGCAGCGGCTGCTCCCACGGCAGTGGCTCGTCACGCTGCCAATGCACCTGCAGGCGCTCTCCCAGGCGCAGCGACTCGATCGACAGGTAACGCTCGGCCAGCTCGCATTCGGCCTGCAGAGTGGAATCTCCATCGCCCGCCCCCAGCGCCGCGCGGAACAGATCGGACAGGTCCAGCACGGCGCGTTCGGCCACCGCCGGATCACGATGCAGCAGACTGGCGATCAGATTCATGCTGTTGAACAGGAAATGCGGACGGATCCGGGCCTGCAGTGCATCGGCCTGTGCACGTGCGTTGGCCTGCACCTGCGCGGCCCAGCGGTCGCTCACGTAGAAGTAGCGCAGGGCCAGCGCGCTGATCAGTGCGCTGGTGGCCGCACTGCCAAGGGTGAAGCGCCAGAAGCTGATGCCACGGGCGAAGCTGTCGCCCAGCACGGCATACAGCGCGTGGATGATGCCCGCGCAGACCACGGCGATCAGCGCCGCCAGTGCGATCGCCGCAGCGGCGCCCAGCAGCGGTGGCAGCCTCGACAGCGCCTGCCGCAGCATGCACAGGCTGGCGGTCACCGCCAGCGCCAGCCAGAGTGCGAAACCGCTGGCCGAAAGCAGCTCGCCCACCGTCCAGTGACGGCTGCCATCGGGGGCCAGGGCCAGCAGCACCACCACCAGCTCGGCCAGGCCGAGCATCGCCGCCAGCCGCCGCAGGCGGCACAGTTCCGGCATCCAGGGAGGCGTGCTGGCCGGTGACATGGGTCAGGCGACGCCCAGGCGTTCCTGCAGCCAGTCACCTAGGGCATCGATCTCCTCGGCACAGACCTGGTGCGCCATCGGGTAGCTGTGCCACTGCACCTGCAGGCCCAGCGCGCGCAGCGCCTGCGCGCTGTGTGCGGCTACCGCCTGCGGAATGACCGGGTCGCCGCTGCCGTGGGCCATGAACACCGGCACGTCCACTGCGGTAGCCACGCGCTCGGCGCTGTCCGCGTCTGGCAGGTAGGTGGACAGCGCGATCAGCCCGGCCAGCGGCGCCGTGCGCGACAGCGCGGCGGTAAGAATGATCGCGCCCCCCTGCGAGAAGCCGGCCAGGAAGATCTGCTCCGGCGTGATGCCCCGCTCGATCTCGCGGGCGATCAGGGCCTCTACCTGGGCCACCGATTCGCGCACGCCGGCCATGTCGGCGCGGGAACGGAAATCCATGCCGACAATGTCGTACCAGCCGCGCATCGGCACGCCGTTGTTGATCGTGATCGGCCGCACCGGGGCGTGCGGGAACACGAAGCGCAGCGCCGGCCAGTGCGGACGCACCAGCTCCGGAACGATCGGGGCGAAGTCATGGCCATCGGCGCCGAGGCCGTGCAGCCAGATCACCGACCACTGCGGCGAGGCGCCGGTTTCCTGTTCCACCGTTTGCAGCATGTTGCGGCTCCTTCAGATGCGAGCCGCATTATGCCGCCGGTGTGGGGCGATCAGTACAGCGGTGGCTGTTCGGCCGCTTCCCGGCGCAGCTGCGCGGCGCGTACCAGCACCGGCGGCGGAATGTTCTCCTCGGGGATGTCGAGCAGGCCCAGCCGGTGCAGGAACGCACCGGGACCGCGCGACGAGGTCAGTGCCACCACCGGAATGGCCAGCACCATGCCGATCACCACCGGCGCCATCCATGCCGCCAGCGACGGCGAGACCAGCCAGGCCAGCACGCCCATGAAGGCGCCGAACAGGCCCAGGCCGCCGTAACCGCGCACCAGCGCCATCCAGGAAATGCCACCGTCGTCGCGCTGCTGGGCGTCCCACCCCGAGTCGCGTCCGGACAGCACTTCGGCCACGCCGCGGGACTGCACATACATGACCACCGGCGCCATCAGTGCGGCCAGCACGGTCTCCACCAGCATCGACACGAAGGCACGGAACGCACCGCCGCAGCCACGACGATCCACCGGGTCCAGCAGCATCGCCAGGTAGCCCAGCACCTTGGGCATCAGCAGTACCGCCATGGTGGCGGCGAACAGGCGCACCACCTGCTGCTCGTCCTGCGCGCGCCAGTACACGCCGGGCGCCAGGTGCAGCACGGCATTGAAGTCGATGCCTTCCTGGAACAGCGGGATGGCGATGCCGATCAGCATCAGCATCGCCCACATGGGCGCAGTGAAGTAATGGCCGATGCCGATCAGCATGTGCATGCGGCTGATCCAGTGCAGGCCGCGGCTGCCGACCACCTTGCCGTGCTGCAGGTTGCCCTGGCACCAGCGACGGTCGCGCACCAGCAGGTCGGTCAGGGTCGGCGGGCCTTCCTCATAGCTGCCCCCCAGGTACGGCACCATGTGCGCGGCCCAGCCGCCACGCCGCATCAGCGCGGCTTCGACGAAGTCGTGGCTGAGCACGTGGCCGCCGAACGGCTTGCGCCCAGGCAGCGATGGCAGGCCGGCATGGTCGGCGAAGGCACGGGTGCGGATGATGGCGTTGTGGCCCCAGTAGTTGCTTTCAGCGCCGTGCCACCAGGCCACGCCCCGGGCGATCACCGGCCCGTAGACGCGGCCGCCGAACTGCTGCATGCGGGCGAACAGGGTGCGTCCGCCGATCACCGACGGCAGGGTCTGGATCAGGCCGACGTCAGCGTTGTGTTCCATGCCGGCCACCAGGCGCACGATGCTGTCGCCGGTCATCAGGCTGTCGGCGTCCAGGATCAGCATCTGCGGGTAGGCCCCGCCGAAGCGGCGCACCCAGTCGGCGATGTTGCCCGCCTTGCGGCCGCTGTTGTCGCCACGACGGCGGTAGAACAGCCGCACGCGGCCGTCGGGCACCTGCTCGCGGAGCTCGGCGAAGACCTGCTCTTCGGCCCGCGCGATATCGTCACGGCGGGTGTCACTGAGCACGAAGAAGTCGAAACGCTCCAGCTGGCCGGTGGCCGCCACCGATTCGTAGATCGCACGCAGGCCGGCCAGCAGCCGGCGCGGATCCTCGTTGTAGGTCGGCATCAGCAGCGCCGTGCGGCTGTGCACGGTGGGCAGCGGCTTGTCCGGATCAATGCCCAGGCGATAGCCACGGTCGAACACGGCGGTGAGGAAGCCTGCCACCGCGCTGGCGAACGACAGCGCGATCCAGGCGAACAGGCCCACGAACAGCACCAGCAGGCAGGCTTCGAGCACGCTGATGCCGTTGACCGACAACACCCGCCACATCATCCGGGTGGCCGCTGCGGTCATCACCAGCGTGCCGCCCAGGATGTACAGCCGACGCAGGCCGATCAGGCGTGGCGAGGTGCGGTGCCGGCGCACCCTGAGCTGCCCTTCGCGCAGGGTCTGCTCGGGCATCGGCAAGGGCACTTCGGCGGGCAGCAGCGCCCAGCCGGCGTCAGGCCCGGGCGATTCCGCCTCCGCATGGATGGTCTGCACCCCCATCGGCGCCTACTCCGCGCAGTCGGCATGGCCGGCCGTCCGGGCCAGGCTGCATGCACGAAGGTTCCCGGCGCGCCTTCCCGGCGCCCGCACTTGTCCTGGCTGCGTCGGCCTGAGGCCGCGCAGTCGCTGTCTGTCACTACCGGAACCCACACGATCTCCAACGGGGCGGAATCGAAAATGCGGCCCAGTCTAGGCCGCTACATGTAAGCCGGGTGCGAAGGCCTACGCCGGGATTTCTCCCCATTCAGCAAACAGCAGGCGAGGCTGCCGACGGCCTGCCGGATCGACCGCAATTGGATCGAGCAAAACGGGCGGCGACACATCCCTCGGCGATCGCGCTGGCGGCGGGGCCAACGCGATCGATCGTACTTCAGCAGCGCGCGTTACTCGTCCTGCAGGACGACGCCGGCCGCGTCCTGCAGGGCAGCGGTGCGCGCACGGTCCATCGCCACCGCCAGTTGCTGGCGGGCGAGCAGTTGTTGGGCCTGCACCACTTCGGGTGTGGGCAGAAGCACCGGTCCCGGTGCGTTTTCCGGTGTAGCAGGTGTGGTCATGCAACCTCCGTGGACATCCCCGCTGCCGCGCGGGTCCAACCGGGCGGCAGCGGAACTGCGCACCCTATCCTAAAAACAAGGCGGATGGGTGACGTGCAAGCCGGTGAGGCCTGCGCCTGCAAAGGGCATGTGTCACGTTCCAGGCACGCAGCGCTGGATCCTGAATAGGCATTTCCGGTAGCATGAAAACGTTTTCTCACAGGGACGTTCCTCCCATGAATACCGTCGACCTCACCCACTTCAGCCCCAAGTGGCAATTCCGCTTCAACTTCTACCGCCAGCACGGCGCGCCCAAGGAGCCCGGCTTCAAGCAGGCCTGGCGGGCCCTGTCCTTCGGCGACCGCCTGAAGATCAACCTGAACATCTTTGCCCTGTTCTTCGGCCCCATCTACCTGCTGATCCTGGGCATGTGGCGCAAGGCGCTGGTGGTGATCGGCATCGCCATCGCCCTGGCGGCCATCACGATGTTCCTGCCCGACATCGTCGGCCGCGCGGTGTTCATCGCCTTCAATGTCCTGGTCGCCTCCAGCACCAACTACAGCTATTACCTGGAGAAGGTGGAAGGCCGGATCCGCTGGAACCCGTTTGAAGGAATGTTCTGAGCCACTCAGACCTGCGCAAGGACGCGCGGCAAGGATGCAACCGACGCCCGGCCCCCGCCGGGCGTCTTCGTTTCCGGCGTCAGGCCGCGCGCAGCGTGGCCGTCGTGCCCGTGGCCGACTGCAGCCGGAAGCGGGACACCGCCACCGCAAGCTGCTCGGCCTGCTCTTCCATCGCGCGCGCGGCAGCACTGGCCTCTTCCACCAGCGCCGCATTCTGCTGGGTGGTTTCATCCATCTGCACCACGGTCTGGTTGACCTGCTCGATGCCGGCCGACTGCTCGCGCGAGGCGGCCGAGATCTCGGCCATGATCTCGTTGACCCGCCCGACCTGGCCGACGATCTCCTGCATGGTGTTGCCTGCGCGGTGCACCAGCTGCGCACCGCTGCCG
>NZ_JASGBV010000145.1:0-2412 GCF_030053245.1 Stenotrophomonas sp. RS-48 | reverse complement strand
CGAAGCATGATCGGTAGCGCCGGGCCATGCCCGGCGAAGCATGATCGGTAGCGCCGGGCCATGCCCGGCGGACACAACAGGAGCTCCACCCGTGCATCGCCCTTTCCGTGCCGTTTGCCCGTTCGCCTCTCTGGCCCTGTTGTGGGTTGCCACTCTCGTATTCCCGGCAGCGGCCGCTCCGTTACAGGCAAGCTGGGAGTTCCGCATGCTGCCGGGCGACGCGCAGGGCGCGGCGCATCCCGGCCTGCAGCAATGGCGCAGCGCGCAGGTGCCGGGCAGCATCCACACCGACCTGCTGGCGCATGAACTGATCCGTGATCCTTACGTCGGCGCCGCCGAGGCCGAGCTGCAGTGGATCGGCCTGGCGGCGTGGGAATACCGTGCACGCTTCGATGTGGACGCCGCGACCCTGGCCAGGCCGAACGCGGAACTGCGCTTTGACGGTCTGGATACCTACGCGGAAGTCACCCTCAACGGCAGGCCGCTGTTGCGCGCCGACAACGCTCACCGCAGCTGGCGCGTGCGCGTGGACGGCCGCCTGAAGGCGACGGGCAACACGCTGCAGATCGTGTTCCGTTCGCCGATCCGCACGCTGCTGCCCGCTGTCCAGGCGATGCCGCACAGGATCGCTGGCAATTATCCATCGCCCTACGGTGACGAGCCGAAGGATGCGATGGTCGGTAATTTCGCGCGCAAGCCGGCCTACCATTTCGGCTGGGACTGGGGTCCGCGCTATGTCACCGCCGGGGTCTGGCGTGGCATCGACCTGGAGTCCTGGGGGGAGCGACGCCTCGGCGATGTGGCCGTACGCACCGACATGCTGGACGCGCAGCAGGCGAAGCTTGCGGTCGTGCTGCAGGTGGAACAGGACGCTGCCGCGGGTACCGCGGCCGTCGATGTGGAGGTGTTCGATCCGGAGATGCGCAGTGTCGCGCGGGTGCAGCGGCACGTTGCAGTGGCCCCGGGAGCGAATACGGTGGAGCTGCCGGTGGCGCTTGCCCAGCCGCGCCGCTGGTGGCCGGTCGGCTACGGGGCACAGGATCGCTACGTGGTGGCGGTCCGCCTGGACGGCGGCGACAGCGAGTCGCTCGCGCGCGAGCAGCGCATCGGCCTGCGCACGGTCGAACTGCGCCGCGACAAGGACGCTGACGGCGGCCAGGGCTTCGCATTCGTGATCAACGGCGTGCCGGTCTTCGCCAAGGGCGCGAACGTGATTCCCTTCGACGCGTTCCCGGCCCATGTGGATTCCGCGCGCGTGCGCCAGGTGCTGACCGCCGCGCGCGACGCCAACATGAACATGCTGCGCAACTGGGGCGGCGGCTACTACGAAGACGATGTGTTCTTCGATATTGCCGATGAACTGGGCCTGCTGGTCTGGCAGGACTTCATGTTCGGCGGCGGCATGCAGCCCGGTTACGACCCGGCATTCCGCGCCAGCGTGGTTGCCGAGGCACGCGACAACGTGCGCCGCCTGCGCCATCACCCCAGCATCGTGTTGTGGTGTGGCAACAACGAAGAGGAAATCGCGTGGAAGGACTGGGGCCATGGCCGCGACCTGAAGGCCGCGGATCCGGCCTTTGCAGCAAAGGTCTGGCAGGGCTATGTGGACCTGTTCGGCAATGACCTTCGCGCGGTGGTCCGCGAAGAAGGGCTGGGGGTGCCGTACTGGTCCAGTTCGCCCAGCAACGACCTCGACGAGAAGGCCAACGACTCCACCCGTGGCGACAAGCACTACTGGCAGGTGTGGGGCAATCCGGCGTTGCCGCTGCAGGCCTATCTGCGCGAGACGCCGCGCTTCATGTCCGAGTACGGCCTGCAGGCGTGGCCGGCCGTGGCTACGGTGGACCAGATCGCAACCCGCGCCGAGCAGCGGATCGACAGCCCGGTGATCCGCGCGCACCAGAAGTTCATGGCGGGCGAGGGCAACAGCCGTCTGCTGCACTATATCGAGCGGGGTTACGGCACACCGAAGGATTTCGGCGACTTCGTGTATCTGAGCCAGGTGATGCAGGCCGATGGCATCGCTCTGGCAGCGCTGCACCATCGCGCCTCACGCCCCTACACGATGGGCTCGCTCTACTGGCAGCTCAATGACGTATGGCCGGGTGCGTCCTGGTCGAGTGTGGACTACTTCGGGCGCTGGAAGGCGCTGCACTACCAGGCGCGGCGCTTCTTCGCTCCCGTTGCGGTGGCGGCGCTGCGTGACGAGGGCACGACACGCGTGCGTCTGCTGAACGATGGCGACGCCGGCGAGGCGCGCTGGCGGCTGCGGGTGATGGATGTCGACGGCAAAGTGCTGCGTCGTCGCGAGCAGGCGGTGACCCTGGCGGCCGCGGGCGTGACGGCGGTCGGCGATTTCAGTGATGCCGAACTGCTGGCGGGTGCCGATCCGAAGCGCACGATTGCGGTGTT
>NZ_JASGBV010000144.1:0-1540 GCF_030053245.1 Stenotrophomonas sp. RS-48 | reverse complement strand
CGAACGCGGGTTGCCAGTGGCGTAAGGCCGCGGGCGCGGTTGGCCACGGGCGCGTGGCGACGCGCCGAACCCTGCGGCGCCCTTCTTTTCACTCGGCGCGGTTCGAGCAGGACGCCGAAGACGCGAAGGCGTGGTTGATCGAACATGGATTGCCGGTAGCGTGACGCGCCGCGAAACGGGGTCAGATCCCTTTTGCGCAGCAAAAGGGATCTGACCCCCTCACCCCTGCCCTGCCAGCGCACGCAGGGTAATGCCGACGATGTACGCCAGGTAGGTCCCGGTGGCGTAGCCCATCGTTCCCAGCAGCACGCCTACCGGTGCCAATGCAGGATGGAAGGCGGCGGCCACCACGGGCGCCGAGGCCGGACCGCCGATGTTCGACTGCGAGCCGATGGCGAAATAGAAGAACGGCACCTTCAGCAACCGGCCCAGGCACCACAGCAGCACGATGTGCACGGCGATCCAGATCAGGCCGAGCAGGAACAGCCACGGACGGTCCAGCAATGCCAGCAGATCCATCTGCATGCCGATGCAGGCGATCAGGAAGTACAGCAGCAGCGACCCCAGACGTGACGCTCCCGCTCCCTCCAGCGTGCGCGCGCGTGTGAAACTCAGGCCCAGGCCCAGCGTGGTCGACAGCACCACCACCCAGACGAAGGGAGCATCCAGGCTGAACTGCGATGCCCAGCCGACATGGGCCTTGAACCAGGCCGCCAGCGGCGCGCCGATTGCATGCGCCAGACCGACGCCCCCGAACGCAACGGCGACGATCAGCATCAGATCAGTCAGGCTGGGAATGCGCTCGTGTTCGGCCTGGAAGCGCGCGATGCGTTCCTTCAGTTCGTCGATGGCCGAGGTATCGGCACCGCTGCGTGCGTCGATCTTCGCGGCGCGCCCGGCGAGGAAGATCAGTACCGCCATCCAGACGTAGCCGACACCCACGTCGACCACGGCGAACTGGCCGAAGGTGGTGGCGTTGACGTCGAATACTTCGCGCATCGCCAGCATGTTGGCGCCACCGCCGATCCAGCTGCCGGCCAGTGCGGCCATGCCGGCCCAGGTGTCGCCGGCAACGGTTTCCGGGTGCAGCGCGCGCATCAGCAGGAAGGCGACCACGGCACCGAGCATGATGCTGGCGGAGGCGCCCAGGTACATCAGTACCAGCTTCGGCCCCAGCCGCAGGATGCCCTTGATGTCCACGGCCAAGGTCAGCAGCACCAGCGCCGCCGGCAGCAGTATGTCACGCGCGACCGGGTTGTACAGCGCGGTGTTCTGCCCGTCGATCAGGCCGACGGTGTTGTAGATGCCAGGAATGAGATAACACAGCAGCAACGCCGGCACGAAGGTGTAGAAGCGCTTCCACGGCCCCTGCTCGCGCGAGGCGGTCCAGAACACGGCCCCCAAAGTGGCGGCGATCAGGCCGAAGACCACGATGTCGTTCTGGATCAGGGCGTTCGAAGTCATGCGGGCGCTCGGGTAGAGCCGAGCCATGCTCGGCTGCTGTTGGCGGGAAAGGAGGCACAGAGCAGCCGAGCATGGC
>NZ_JASGBV010000016.1:0-71728 GCF_030053245.1 Stenotrophomonas sp. RS-48 | reverse complement strand
GCGGGGCCGCAGGCGGTGCCGGCAAGGCGGCCGCGGTCGCCAGCACGGCCGCACAGCTGGCGCGCGCACTGCCCACCGCGTTCGATCAGGCCATCCGTTTTCTCGGCCTGCAGGGCGCACCGTTGGCCGAGGTGCCGTACACGCTGCATCTGGCCGATGGGCAGACCCTTTCCGGCACCACCAATGCGCAGGGCGAGACGGCGCGGGTATCGACCGCGCAGAGCCAGGCCATCGTGCGTGCCGAACTGCGCCCGCCGACACAGCCGACCGGCTGCTGTGCGCGCACGGCACCGGCCAGCACCGACGAAGCGGAAGTGTTCGATGTGGACGGTGTGGTGACCACCGCCGAGGGCATGGGCACCTCCGTGGTACCGGTAAGCGCGCCTGGCCACGAACGCGCCATGACCGCCGGCGAGATCGAGATGGCACGCCTGGTGTTCGGCGATGCAGTCGACTACAGCACCGTGAAAGTCCATAACCACGGCTACTGGATGTTCTTCGGCTTCCAGGACAAGGACACCGCCGTGACGCCCAACGGGCAGATGTACTTCCCGAAGGGTATCTATCGGGAGGATTACTCGCTGGATACCGTGAGATTCCAGGCGTTCTTCATCCATGAGATGGCCCACGTCTGGCAGTATCAGCTTGGCTACAACGTCAAGCTGGTGCGGGCACCCCGGCCGAACATGAGCTACGACTACGTGCTTGACGAGACGCGGCTGCTGCATGACTACAACATGGAGGCCCAGGGTGACATTCTGGCGGACTACTTCCTCGTCACGTTCCGTGGCTCACAGTCGAGCATGAACAACACGCGTTATCGCGCGACGGCTGGCATCGGCGCACAACTCGAGCGCGCGCTCTCCCAGTTCCTGGCCGACCGCAGCAGCAAGGACAACCTCCCGAGGACGACCCGATGATGCGACTACAACTGCCGGTGGCTCTGCTGGGGCTGCTCCTGCCGATGATGGCCAGCTGCTCCTCGCCAGCCGGTCGCTACCAGCAGGCGACGATACAGAGCCGTGAGGGTGTGCCCTGCTTCGGCGTGCCCGATACCCATGAAACGCGCGTCAACGCCCCCCTTGTCACTGGCGTGTCCGTGATGGAAGTGGGCACCGGCGGCACCCCGCTATGGGAACATGATTTTCTGCGCGAGGGCACAACCGAACCTGCGCTGCCCCCCAGCCAGTGCCTCACCTACGGCGAGGGCGCGGCATCCGCCCCCGCGCTGCGGCCGGGCAAGCGCTACCAGGTGGAGATATGGGGGCGCACACCTGGCACGCCGGGCAAGAAGAATGAAGCACAGGCGCGTGTGTTCAGTGCCTGCTTCCACATGGTGGACGTGGCCGGCAAAAGCATGAAACCCGTCATATCGGACTGCGCGACTGCACTCTCGTCCGGACCGCCACCCGTACGCGAAGACGGCACGTAGCAGATGCCACTTCGAGGTGACCCGTTGATGCGACAGACGGTGGCCTTGGTGTTCCTGCTGTTGCCAATGATGGCCGCGGGTTCACAGCCACAGGGAACCTATCAGCGCGCCACGATCCAGGCACACGATGGCGTACCGTGTTTTGGCGTGCCTGACACGCGTGAGACACGTGCGGCCCCGCCGATTATCGCGGGCGTGACAGTGACGGAAGTGGGCAAGGGACATCCGCCTGTCTGGCAGCGCATCTTTCTTCGCGAAGGGTCTACCGAGCCTGCGCTGGGTCCTGGTCAGTGTCTGCCGTACGGCCTGGATGGAGAGCCTGCACTCGGCACAGCTTTGCGCGCGGGAAAGCACTATAGGGTGGTTGTTTCCGGTTACACCCCGGGTACCTCCAGCACCACGAATGGTGCGGAGAAGCGTGTGTTCAGCGCCTGCTTCCACATGGTGGAAGCGGCTGATGCTGTGAGACCTGTCGAATCGGACTGCTCAACTGCGGCTTCTGCCGGCATGCCCTTGGGAAGGCGCAGAGTTCAATCCGAAACCCACGACAAACACCCTCGTTGAACTAATCTTGATCAACCCAACCATGTAAATGCAATCGCGGGAAGGAGCAAGGGATGCACTTCTTCTACTTGGACGAGTCGGGCGATACCGGCGCGAACTTGGCGGACGCCCAGCAACCAGTATTTGTGCTTGGAGGGGTCAACCTGCGCGATGAAGGGTGGAACACAACCTACGCCGCTTTGTCCGACCTCCTCAACGACTATTTCGGCGGTGCACCTCCAGCTGCCTTTGAGCTACATGGGTGCGAGTTGCTTTCGCCCAATGGTGAAGGTCCCTTTGCGGGCCACCTGATTGAGCGGCGCTTGCAACTTGTACGAGATCTTCTCAGCGTAATCGAGTCGCGGAAGCATCACGTCCACTACATTGCCATAGACAAGTCGAAACTTGCAGCCGCCCTCGCGATCAATGTCGCCGCCCTTCCCACCCACGCAAGCACGCCCTATACCCTCGCGTACGACTACATGATTACCGAGATCGACCATAGGGTTTCAGAAGGTCTGGGCCGCACAGCGAGGGGGATGCTGATTATCGACAAGAAGGATGAGCACACTCATGCCATTGCGGAAATAACCCAACGACGCCGCTTCGGGAGTCCAGTGGCGTGCAGAACAAAGTGGATTGCCGAGTTCAGCTATCCCCTCGACTCGACACGCAATCTCCTCGTCCAGCTGTCGGACCTAGTCATCCTCTGCCTCCGGCGCTTCTTTGAGATTGAGGGCGGGTACAAGCCGGACACCCCGGCGGTCGTACGACAGTTCTATGCCGAGTGCTTTCGTCGGCTTTACCAAAGAACGCCAATTAAAAAGTTGGCTCTACATAAGGGCGCGGCGAATGCGACTCTCAACGCCCTGCTCGACGGCACGTGCTGCCGCCCAGCTCGCAACGTCGCCAAGAGGTACGGAATCCCCGCCTAACTCACGGTCGGCCTGGAGTGCCGGCTCCATGCCCCCAGCCGCCTAGCAGCGCGACCGAACCTATCCATCAGTCGATAGACGAAAACTCATTGAAGTCATCCAGCCAGCTTGGCGGGATGCTTGATGGCAAGCATGAACTTGCATAAATGATTGGCGGAGAGAGTGGGATTCGAACCCACGGAAGGTTTAACCCTTCGCCGGTTTTCAAGACCGGTGCCTTAAACCGCTCGGCCATCTCTCCGTATCGGCCCGGCACTGCTGGCCGGCCACGCATTCTCGCACGGCCGGAGGAAATGCCCAAGGCCCCCGCCACGGCTCGACCTCCAAGTCGCAACAATGTTCATGGCTAGCACCGTCCTAGACCACTAGCCTGCTCATTTCCGCTCGGCAATGGCCCACATGAACTCTCTCGACCTTCTCTCCATCCGGCCTGGCATGCCCGCCAGCGCGCTGGCCAAGCTACTGGGAAATCGCTGGCGCGAGCCGGATGAACAGGGCCGTCTGACCTGCCTGACAAAGGATGTGTTCGCCCGACTGGATGAGGAGCGTGCCGTTGGATATGTCCTGTTCTCCTGTTCGATGCCAAGGACGCTCCTGATTGAAGGATTGCGCACGGGCATGTTCATCAGCGATGCTCTGGCCGCCAACCCTCGCCTGACAGCACTTCCGGAAGATCCTGATACGACAGAGGCCGGGCGGACGCGCTATGGCTTCATCTCGGACGGTGGGATGAAGGTCACCGCGAACGTGAGCACACAGGACAACACGGTCAGGAGCGTGCGCCTCGACAATCCTGGTGCCGTCTACTGTGAGCCAGCCCTCCCCGTATTCGATCCGACGCTGACCAATGCCTTCGACCTGGAGCTGGGTCCGCAACGGATACTCCCCAGGGTCGACCGGGGCGACGAATGGAGCGGCGGTTGGACCCTCGGCCTGCCACCGGGCATCTCCTCCGCGCAATGGCCGCTCAGTGCAAGCAACGGGCAGCCACTGCGACACGCCTTCACCCTGCACCTGCCCCCGGAGTACCGAGTCAAGGGAGAGCAATGGATTGCCCTGTGCATGTTTGTCGACGATCAGCAGGAGGAGCTGTCGCACGTGGAGGAGATCGCTGCGTTCTTTGACAGTCCGCTTGCAATGACACCGCCCGATGACAGCAACCTGCTTCCTTTCTGGCATTACCGCCATGCCAAGCATCCCCACAGCCGCACCATGGAGGACATCCTCGGCACACAGTACTGTGCGATCTGGCTCACACAGCAGGAATTTGAAGGCGAACTGAGCTTGCCCCCCAAGTCGCTCTCGACCCTGCTGGAAGACCCGCCCGGTTGGATAGAGAAGGACTACGCCAGCTACTTCCACGACAGCTGGCTGTACACCAGAAACGGGGACGACCCTATTCCGGGCGCGGGAATTGGCGATGCTGCCAATCCGTCAGTCGCGTTGCCGATCAACGCGGTCATCCGCGCTGATGATCCCAATGTGGGCAGATCGCCCCGTGAATGGGAAAGCGAATGCGCCATCAGTGGATACATCGAGGCATTCAGCGATCTCGGACAAGAACTGAATCTGAGTCGCTGGGATTCCGTTGCCCACCTCGGTGGAACAATGCTGCCCCAGCAGGGCTACCCTGAGTTCGGCCCCTATTACCTCGAGTTCGAGGAAGGCTTCGGTGGCTTCAACTTTGGCTGCGGCAACGCCCAGCTCGATCTTGAACAGATGAAGATCGATTGGGCTTGCGGATGACAGCTACGCATTGAAACAAGAAGCCCCCGGACATGGCCGGGGCTTCTATTCTCTATTCGCGCGCGGCTCAGCCCGCATCCACCGCCAGCGCACCCAGCGCGCTGGCCTTGATGCGTTCCTTGGCCTTCTCGCAGGCGCCGTCGCAATGCAGGCGCGAGGCCTCCAGCTGCGGCGGCAGGTGCTCGGCCAGGAAATCGATGAACACGCGCACCGCCGGCAGCAGGCCCCGACGCGAGGCAAACACGGCGTGGCACACGCCCTGCGGCAGCGACCAGTCCGGCAGCACCACTTCCAGTTCGCCATTGCGCACGGCATCGGCGCACACGGTTTCCGGCAGCATGGTGATGCCGAAGCCGTCCTTCACCATGCTCTGCAGCAGCGGGAAGTCGAAGCCGGCCACGCGCGGCTGCAGGTCCACCCGGCGAACTTCGCCTTCCGGGCCATGCAGTTCCCAGCGCTGGCGCGCCTCGTCCTCGCTGATGCTGAGGGTGACGTGCTGGGTCAGCTCTTCCGGCTCCTTCGGGCGGCCGGCGCGGTCCAGGTACTTCGGGCTGGCCACCAGCAGTTCCTGCACCTGGCCGAAGCTGCGCATCACCAGGCTGCCATCGTCGTCCAGGCGCGAGCGCACGCGCAGGGCCACGTCGTAGCCTTCGTTGATGATGTCCACGCGGCGGTTGCTGATGTTCAGCTGCAGCCGCACCTTCGGGTACTGCTCCAGGAACTTGGGCAGCAGCTTGGGCAGCTGCATCTGCGCCAACGACACCGGCACGCTGGCGCGGACCACGCCGCGCGGTTCCGCACTGAGGCGGTCCACCACTTCGCGTGCGGCCTGTGCTTCGGCCAGCATGGTCTGGGCGTGACGGTGCACGCTGGTGCCGACATCGGTGACCGCGAAGCGGCGCGTGGAGCGCTGCAGCAGGCGCACGCCCAGGTCGGTCTCCAGCTGGCTGATGCGGCGGCTCAGGCGCGATTTGGGGATGCCCAGGGCGCGCTCGGCCGCGGCGAACCCGCCGTGGTCAACCACCATCGCGAAGTAGTACAGATCATTCAGGTCATGCATACCCGAGTTCCATATCTAGAACAATACGTGGCATTCAACCACCTTTATTCCGCCTTTGCAACAACCTATCGTTCTCTCCGTCGGCGGCAAACCCGCCCCCTCCTTCCAGAACATAGGTGACTGCCATGAAGCTTCTGCATCTCGACGCCAGCGTGCTTGGCGACAATTCCGTCTCCCGCCAGCTGTCGGCGGCGGTGGTGGCCCGGTTCAAGGACCAGATCGACGGCCTGCAGGTCGATTATCGCGATCTTGACGCCAATCCGGTACCGCATCTGCGCAGCAACTCGCTGGCCAAGACCGATGCGGCCGAGGCGACCGATGCTGAACAGGTGATGCAGCAGTTCCTCGATGCCGATGTCGTGGTGATCGGCGCGCCGATGTACAACTTCAGCATCCCCTCCACCCTGAAGGCCTGGATCGACCGCGTGGCCGTGGCCGGCCGCACCTTCAAGTACACCGAGAATGGCCCGGTGGGTCTGGCCGGTGGCAAGCGGGTGATCATCGCCAGCAGCCGTGGCGGCATCTACACCGACTCGCCGGCCGACTTCCAGGAGCCGTTCCTGCGCCAGGTGTTCGCCTTCATGGGTATCAACGAGGTCGAGTTCGTGCGCGCCGAGGGCATCGCCTACTCGCCGCAGCATCGCGAAGATGCCATTGCCGGTGCACTGGCTGCGCTGCCCTCGCATGAGGCGGCGGAAGCGGCAGCGGCGTAACGCGTTCCAGCGTTCAGCGCCCCTCTCTCCTCGTCTGGGCGTTGAACGCGGGCCGGGATTCCCCTCCCCCCTCCCGGCCCACCCCGGCGGCCCCGCAATGCGGGGCCGTTTTTTTGTGGCCCGGTTCCCGCCCGCCGGGCATGGCCCGGCGCTACCCGATCGGTGTGCTGACGCCGGGCCGTACCCGAACGGTGTGATAGCGCCGGGCCATGCCCGGCGGAGACGGTACAGTGGGCCATGAACTACATCGTGACGACCACGCACCGCAGCGAATTCCCACACCCGATCACCCTGCTCCGCGGCCAGGCGCTGGTGGTAGGCGAGCGCTATGAAGGCCCGGAGGGCTGGGAGGACGGGTTCCTGTGCCAGGCCGAGGGGCAGCAGCCTGGATTCGTGCCGGCACCGGTGATCGGTCGCGATGCGCAGGGTGACGCGCTTGCCACCGCGGATTACTGCGCGCGGGAGCTGGATGTGAATCCGGGGCAGAGGCTGCGCCGGCTGCGCACACTGAATGGTTGGGCGTGGTGCATGCCCGAGGCGGGCGAAGCGGGATGGGTGCCGTTGGAGAAGGTGCGGGTTGTGGAGTGATCGCGGGGCTCATCCACGCAGGGCGTGGATGTAGCCGCATTGCAGATCCACGCCATGCGTGGATTCGGTGCCATGCAAGCATGGCACCCACCTGAGCCGGTTGTCAGGCGATGGTGTCCAGCCCACCCATGTACGGGCGCAGCGCTTCCGGCACGGTGATGCTGCCGTCGGCGTTCTGGTAGTTCTCCATCACCGCGATCATCGCGCGGCCGACCGCCACGCCCGAGCCGTTCAGGGTGTGCACCAGCTCGGGCTTGCCGGTGGCCGGGTTGCGCCAGCGCGCCTGCATGCGGCGGGCCTGGAAGTCACCACAGTTCGAGCACGAGGAGATCTCGCGGTAGGTTTCCTGCGACGGCAGCCAGACTTCCAGATCGTAGGTTTTCACCGCCGCGAAGCCCATGTCGCCGGTGCACAGCAGCACCTTGCGGTACGGCAGGCCCAGCTTTTCCAGCACGACTTCCGCACAGCGGGTCATGCGCTGGTGCTCGGCCTCGCTGTCTTCCGGCTGGCAGATCGAGACCAGCTCGACCTTCTCGAACTGATGCTGGCGGATCATGCCGCGCACGTCGCGGCCGCCGCTGCCCGCCTCGGCACGGAAGCACATCGAATGCGCGGTCATGCGCAGCGGCAGGCGCTCGGCATCGACGATCTCGTCGCGCACGATGTTGGTCAGCGGCACTTCCGAGGTGGGGATCAGGTAGCGCGTGGACTCGCCAACGGCCGTCTTGAACAGGTCATCCTCGAACTTCGGCAGCTGGCTGGTGCCGCGCAGCGATTCGGCGTTGACCAGCAGCGGTACGTTGGTTTCCTCGTAGCCGTGTTCGCCCGTGTGCAGATCGACCATGAACTGGGCCAGCGCACGGTGCAGGCGCGCGATCGGGCCGCGCAGCACGGTGAAGCGCGAACCGGACAGCTTGGCGGCGGTTTCGCCATCCAGCCAGCCGTTGCGGGCGCCCAGTTCGACGTGGTCCAGCACCTTGAAATCGAACTGGCGCGGGGTACCCCAGCGCGCCTGCTCGACGTTGTCGTTCTCGTCGGCACCGGCCGGTACGTCGTCGGCCGGAATGTTCGGAATACCCAGCGAGATTGCTTCGATCTTCTCGCGCAGCTCGTCCAGCGCCACTTCCGAGGCCTTCAGTTCGTCGGCGAAGGCGGCGACCTCGGCCATGATGGCCGAGACGTCCTCACCCTTGGCCTTGGCCTGGCCGATGGCCTTGGAGCGGCTGTTGCGCAGGCTCTGCAGCTCCTGGGTCCGCACCTGGATGCGCTTGCGATCGGCCTCCAGAGACTCCAGGGCAGACACGTCGAGCTCGAAGCCGCGGCTGGTGCGCAGGCGTTCGGCGAGGTCGGCGGGCTGGTGGCGGAGCAGGGCTGGATCAAGCATGGCAGGTGTCGTGGTGGGTGTCAGGACCGGGATTATCGCCTGTTATGCGGATTTCTGCCGCCCGGTTCATTCGGGCCGTGGCAGAATCGGGCTATTCCGTACTGGTCCGGTCCATGTCTGCACCCCGCTCGTCGTCCGCCAAGTCGTTCACTGTGCATATTCCGCGCAACGCCCTGAAGATCGCCGGCATCGCTTTCGGCGTGGGGGTGCTGCTGTTCGTGGTGGTCTGGCTGACCGGCCGCGACAAGGAATTCTTCCGCGCCGCCCCTGCGACACAGACGCCGCAGGAAACCGCCCAAGTGGAGCCTCTGCCGGAACCCCTGCCGGCGGCAGCCGGGTCCAGCGACATGCCCGACGCCAAGCCGGCGCCGGCACCGGAAGACGCGCCGAAGCTGGTGGAAACCGCCCCACCCCCGCCGCCTGCAATGGCTGAACCGGCACCCGCTGCGCCCGGCACCGTGCCGGCCGCCGGTGGCGGCAGCCAGCCCATGCCGATCGCGGGCCAATCGCCGCCGCCGGCCTATCCAGCCGCCGCACTGCGTGCGGGCGAAACCGGCAGTGTGGTGGTGCGGGTAGAGGTGGACGCTACGGGCTATCCGAACAACGTCACCGTCATCCAGCGCAGCGGCTCGCGTGACCTGGACCGCGCAGCGACCGACGCGGTGCGCCGCTGGCGCTTCACCCCGGCGCAGAGCAACGGGCAGGCGGTGCCGGGCACCATTGAAGTGCCGTTCGACTTCAAGACGCAGTAACTGAACGCATACCGGAAGGCAAACTGAACCCTCCCGGTTGCGTTGACGCAACACTGACACTTTTCTTCGTGGCCTCGGGCAACACTCGGCACGTCGTCAACCGACGTAAGGAGTTTGCGATGACTGTCACCACCCATGAAGACCTTCATTCGCCGCAGATGCAGCAGGACGGTACGCCGCGCCGGGCCACATCGCCTTGGCTGTGGGTCGCGCTGATCGTGGCGATGTTCGCGGCCGCGCTGCTCTGGCTGCGCTATTCCGGACCGGATGAGGTGGCGCCTGCACCGGTCGGCGAGCGCATGCTGCCAGCCACCGGACAGACGCCTGTTGCCGAAACGGCACCGCCTGCCGCACGACAGGCCACGCCGGCCACGAGCGAGCGCAAGGCAGTGCCGGCGGTGCGCAACCGCGAGGCGCGCCCGCTCGCCAGCAACAGCAAGCCGGACTATCCGGCAGCTGCGCTTCGTAACGGTGTGCAGGGCAGCGTGATCGCCAGCCTTGAGGTGGATACCCGCGGCAACGTCACAAATGCCGCGATCGTGTCGCGCAGTGGCGAACGCAGCCGTGACCTGGATCGTGCGGTCCTGCGCACGGTGCAGAACTGGAAGTTCCAGCCGGCCATGCAGGATGGCCGTGCTGTGGCCAGTGTGGTGCGGGTCCCGGTGGATTTCCGTACCGAGCAGCGTTGATCGCGGACGAGGGGTTCGTGATGTTCGACGGAGGCTTCGGCCTCCGTCATTTTATGCGGAAAAGCGTGCCAACCAAGGTTGGCACCTACCGGGCGATATGAGCGTGCCAACCAAGGTTGGCACCTACCGCGCAATGCGATCCGCCGGGCGTGGCCCGGCGGTTGCGGTGCCGGTCAGGCCAGGTTGAATCCGGCGCTGCGTGCCAGGCCGTCGAAGTCGGGGAACGAGGTGGCCACGTTGGCGATGTCGTTGATCCGCACTTCGCCGTCGCTGATCTGGCCGGCAATGGCAAAGGCCATGGCGATGCGATGGTCGCCGTGGCTTTCGATGGTGCCGCTGCCCAGACGCGTGCCGCCATGCAGGGTCGCGCCGTCTTCGGTTTCATCCACCTGCATGCCCAGCGCGCGCAGGCCGGTGGCCATCGCTGCCAGGCGATCCGATTCCTTCACCCGCAACTCTGCTGCGCCGCTCACCACGGTCTTGCCTTCGGCGGCGGCGGCGGCGACGAACAGTGCCGGGAATTCATCGATCATGTCCGGCACCAGCGCTTCGGGAATGCGCGCGCCCTTCAGCGGCGCGTAGCGCACCACCAGGTCAGCGACCGGCTCGCCGCCCTGCTCGGCTGGATTTTCTTCGGTGATGTCCGCCCCCATCAGCCGCAGTGCATGCAGCAGGCCGGTGCGACGCGGGTTCAGGCCCACCTGCTTCAGGCGCAGCTCGGAGCCGGGAATGATGCTGGCGGCCACCAGGAAGAACGCTGCCGAGGAAAAATCGGCAGGCACCGCGATGTTGGTGGCACGCAGGCGCTGGCCACCGTGCAGGCGCGCCTTGCCCGGCGAGAACTCGATCTGCACGCCGAACGCGGACAGCATGCGCTCGGTGTAGTCGCGGGTGGGATGCGGTTCGACGACGCTGGTTTCGCCCTGTGCGTACAGGCCCGCCAGCAGCACCGCCGACTTGATCTGCGCGCTGGCTACCGGCGAGGTGAACGCGATGCCGTGCAGTGCCTGGCCACCATGCACGTGCAGCGGCGGCGTGCCATCGTCCTGGGTATCGATCTTCGCGCCCATCTGTGACAGCGGGCCGGTGACACGGCGCATCGGCCGGCCGGACAGCGATTCGTCGCCGATCAGGGTGCAGTCGAACGACTGCCCGGCCAGCAGGCCCGCCAGCAGGCGCATGCCGGTGCCGGCGTTGCCGCAGTCCAGCGCTGCGCTGGGCGCCTGCAGGCCATCGATGCCGACGCCGTGGACGATGCGCTGCGACGGGCTGGGGGTTTCGATGCGCACGCCCAGCTGGCTGAAGATGCGCGCGGTGGCGCGGGTGTCTTCGCCTTCCAGGAAACCCTCGATGTGAGAGGTGCCGTCAGCCAGCGCGGCAAACATCACCGAACGGTGCGAAACCGACTTGTCGCCGGGAATGGTGAGGCTGCCCTGCAGCGGCTGGCCCTTGCGGGCGATCCAGTGTTGCGCGTTGCTCATCGTTCGATCATTCCGTAGACGCCGGCGGGCCGGCGGTGCATCAAGGGGCGGTGGCCGCGGCCACCGCGGCAGGCATCAGGGCACGGCCACCGGATAGGAGCCGAGGACCTTGATCTGCGCTGAGTGTGCTTCCAGCTCGGCCAGCGCGGCCTGCATCGGCGCGTCGTCGATGTGGCCGGCCAGGTCGATGAAGAAGCCGTACTCCCACTTGCCGTGGTGCGAAGGCCGCGACTCGATGCGGTTCATGCTGATGCCGTGGCGTGCGAACGGACTGAGCACGTCGAACAGCGCACCCGGCTTGTCATGGATGAAGACCAGCACCGAGGTACGGTCATGGCCGGAGGTCGGGAAGATGTTGCGGCCCACCACCAGGAAACGGGTGGTGTTGTCGGCATCGTTCTGGATCGGCTTGGTCACCACCTTCTTCAGGCCGTACACGTGGCCGGCACTTTCGCCACCGATGGCCGCCGCATCGTCGGCGTTGCGCGCGCGGCGTGCGCCTTCGGCGTTGCTGGAGACCGGAATCTTCTCGGCCTTGGGCAGGTTGGCGCGCATCCACGCCGAGGTCTGCATGAACGACTGCGGGTGGCCGTAGACGCGTTCGATGTCCTCGATGCGGCCGCTGCGCGACATCAGGTACTGCTGCACGCGCAGTTCCACTTCGCCGCAGATCTTCAGGTTGGAGGTCAGGAACATGTCCAGGGTGATCTGGATGGTGCCCTGCCCCGAGTTCTCCACCGGCACCACGCCGAAATCGGCGTTGCCCGCTTCCACTTCCTGGAAGACTTCTTCGATGCTGGCCAACGGCAGGCCCAGCGCCGAGCGACCGAAATGCTTGAGCACGGCCTGCTGGCTGAAGGTGCCTTCCGGGCCGAGGTAGCCGATCTTCAATGGCTCCTGCTGGGCCAGGCAGGCCGACATGATCTCGCGATAGACGTGCACCAGCACTTCATCGCTGAGCGGGCCTTCGTTGCGGTCCACCACCATGCGCAGCACCTGTGCTTCACGCTCGGGGCGGTAGTAATCGACGGCGGCGGCAAGCTTGCCCTTGGCCTTGCCGACCTGGTGGGCGAACTGCGCGCGCTCGGCGATCAGGCGCTGGATGTCGCGGTCGATCTGGTCGATCTTCGAACGCACGTCGGCCAGTGCCAGCGGCGCCTGGGTGGGGGCCGGCGTCGATGCAGCCCTGGCCTTGGACGTGCCCTTGGACGCAGCGCTGTCCTTGGCCGGTGCGGCCTGCTTCGGCGCCTTCTTGCTGGATTTGCTTGCCATCGGAATTCCCTGTTGCGTGGGCACGCACCCGACGGTGCGCGCCGTTCATTGCTCAGCCGTAGCGCTGCTGGAAGTCGGCCATGAAGGCGACCAGCGCCTCCGCACCCGCCAGCGGCATGGCGTTGTACAGCGAAGCACGGATGCCGCCGACCACCTTGTGACCCTTCAGCGCCAGCAGCCCGGCGGCCTTGGCCTCGGCGACGAAACGCGCATCGAGGTCGGCGTTGGGCAGGAAGAACGGGATGTTCATCCGCGAACGCGCCGCGTGCGCGACTTCATTGCGATAGAAGCCGCCGGACGCATCGATGGCGCCGTACACCAGCGCGGCCTTGGCCGCATTGCGCCGGGCGAACTCAACCACGCCGCCTTCAGCCAGCATCCACTTGAACACCAGCCCCGCCAGGTACCAGTTCCAGGTGGGCGGGGTGTTGAGCATCGAGTCGCGCGCCACGTGCGAGCGGTAGTCGAAGATGTCCGCGCGCGGCTGGCCACTGCGCTCCAGCAGGTCGCGACGGATGATCATCACCGCGATGCCGACCGGGCCCAGGTTCTTCTGCGCGCCCGCGTAGATGACGCCGTAGCGGCGCACATCCAGCGGTTCGCTGGCGATGGACGAGCTGAAATCGGCCACCAGCGGCACATCGCCGGTATCGGGCACGTCACGGAACTCGACGCCGTGGATGGTCTCGTTGGCGGTGATGTGCACATAGGCCGCATCGGGCGAAAGCTGCCAGCTGCTGCGCGCGGGCAGCTCGCGGTAGCCCCCGTCCTCGCTGCTGGCAGCGATGTTGACGTCCACATAGGGGCCGGCCTGCTTGACCGCCGTCCTGCCCCAGTGGCCGCTGACCACGTAGTCGGCACGCTGGCCGGGGCTTGCGAAATTCAGCGGGATCAACGCCTGCTGGGTGGTGGCGCCGCCGGACAGGAACAGCACGGCGTAGTCCTCGGGAATGTCGAGCAGGCGGCGCAGGTCCGCCTCGGCCTCGGCGGCGACGGACATGAATTCCGCACCGCGATGGCTCATTTCCACGATCGAGGCGCCGGTACCGTGCCAGTCCAGCATTTCCGCCTGCGCCTGGCGCAGGACCGATTCCGGCAAGGTTGCAGGGCCGGCACTGAAGTTGAACGCGCGCGTCATGTCACACCTGTGGGGCAAGATCCCTAGTATGCCGCAGTGCACCAGCCTTGCGGCCTTGCGCGGCAAGGGAAATTTGGTTTCATCGGAATCCATCGCCCGCGGCACTGCACCGGTAGTCGCCAACCTGGGCCGGCGCCTGCCCGAAGCACGGAGACGACAGGCTCAGCGCGCGCCGAACCAGAGCAGCAGGCTGAGCAGCGCAGCCAGCAGCAGTGCGCTGACCAGCAGCCACGGCCAGCGGCGGACCCGGCGCGGAGGAAGGGGCTCGGCAGGCGCCCGTTCGGCCTCGTGGCTGGACTCATCCTCGGCCGCCAGCGGCCGCCGGCGCGGATCACGCGGCACTTCCAGCACGAAACGGTGCTGGCCATCGAATACCACCTGGTCGCCCGGCTGCAGCCAGCAGTGGCGCACGGCCACGCCGTTGACGCAGGTGCCATCGGCGCTGCCCAGGTCACGCAGCAGGACGCGATCGCCGTGCACTTCCACGCGCGCGTGCTGTTCGGCGAACGCCGGATCGTCGATGGCGATGTCGGCCTCGGTGCCGCGGCCGATCACGCGGGCGCGCGACAAGGTGAAACTGCGGCCATGGTGCAGGCCACCGACGCCCCGCAGCAGGCGCTGCTCGTCGCCGGCATCTTCGCCGTCCGGTGACGGCGCCTGCAGCAGGCTCTCGGCTTCGCCCCGCAGGACCATTTCCACGCCATCGACATACACCGCATCGCCGGCGCGCAGCAGCGCCATGCGCCGTACCGGACGGCCGTTGACATGGATGCCGCGGATGCCGTTGCCGACCTGGAGCCAGAGGCCGCGATCATCCATGCAGAACTGCGCCAGCAGCAACGCGCCGTTGCCTGCTTCGCCCAGCCGCACGCTGCCGTTGGCATGGCGCACGATGCGTTGCACCCCGGGCCGCAGCGGCTGGTCGGGCTGTTGTTGTTGACTGAAGTGAACAAGCAGGTTCTGCACGCGGCGCAGCCTAGCAGGTTGGCCGGCATCGAAGAAGAACCCCGGATGAGCGCTTGGCGCGGACGCGATCGATGCGCACAATGCTCGCCCTCTCTGATCACCCCGCCCTGCGCCAGGAGCCTGCATGTCCACCATCGATGTCCGCCACGCCCACGCCCTGCCCGACGCACAGGCGCGCGAGGCGATCGAACAGGTTGCCGCCAAGCTGGCCGAGCGCTTTGGCCTGAAGTCCTCGTGGAGCGCCGATGTGCTGAATTTCTCCGGCAGCGGCGTGGACGGCGCGATCGAGCTGCAGCCGGGCGCCGTGCGGGTGACCGCCAAGCTCGGCTTCCTGCTGTCGGCAATGAAAGGCATGGTCGAAAGCGAAATCCAGCGCGTGCTGAAGGAAAAGCTGGGCTGAACCACGACAGCGGCCGTCACGGCCCTGCAACGGCGGCGCGCGCTACTCTCGGGGCAGGTCCAACTCCCACGGGAAGTGCGATGAACCGCTACGAAAACGACGACCGCCGCGACGACGACGCCACCTTTGGTGAACAGGCCGGACGCTTCTCACGCAAGCTGAGCGATTCGGCCCAGCAGGTCTGGCTGGCCGGACTGGGGGCGCTGGGCCGGGCACAGGCCGAAGGCAGCCGTTTCTTCGATGGACTGGTGAAGGAAGGCGAGGCCTGGGAGGCCCGCCGCCGTGAGCGCGCCAGCGAGCAGGGCCCGGGATGGCGCGACAACGTCGAGTCCTCGCTGGATGAGGCGCGCGAGAAGGCCTCGGGCACCTGGAACAAGGTCGAAAAGGCCTTCGACGACCAGGTGCAGGGCGTGCTCAGGCGCCTGCATGTGCCCACCGCCGACGAGCTCACCGCGCTGGAGGCACGCCTGGACGCCCTGCATGCGCGCCTGGCCAAGCTGGAGACGCGGGCGGCCTCGGGCAGCGATGCGCCGGCCCCGGGCAGCCACCAGTCGCCGGGCAGCGTGCCCTGACGATGGATTGTTGCAATGCAATAAAATTTGCCTGACAATCACGAGCAACCCGCCAATCGCTTCGCCTGCCGTTTGTTCCCTCCCCTCACGGCTTCAGGATTGGCGGGTTTTTCGTGCCTGCGGAACGCCGATCTGAGCGTTCCATCACGCTTGCTGTGGGGAACGTCCTGACCCTGCCAGGCAGTGCGCGCTTTACACTGTCTGCTTCCGTTTTCGCCCCTTCCGCGCTCTCCCTGCATGCTTCCCTGGATTCTGGCCCTGCTGTCGGCCCTGCTTATCTGTTCCCTGGCCGTCGTTCACCTGTGGTGGATCAAGCGGCGGCGGAAGGAGATGCAACTGGGCCTGCAGGCCTTGGCCGGCATGCACTGGCGGGAGTTCTCCGCGCTGGTCAAGCGGATGCTGCGCGAGCAGCGCGGCCTGCGCGAACTGGAGGTTCCTGCCGAGGATGCCCGCGAGCCCAGCAGCGATTTCCTGCTCAGCGATGGCCCCAATACCTGGCGGGTGTCCTGCAAGCATGGCCTGGCCTATCGCATCGGTACCGCTGCGGTGAACGAACTGGGCGCGGCAGCGCGGCTGGCCGGGGCCAAGGGCGGCGTGCTGATCACCGAAGGCCGGATCCAGCGCGATGGCCGTAGTGCCGCCGAGCTGCAGGCCGTGGAGGTGCTGGACGGCCCGCGCCTGTGGCCATTGCTGCAGCCCTATCTGCCGGCCGACATCGATGCGCGCGTGCGCGCCACTGCACGCCTCGAGGCCCTGCGTCGCATCGCCATTGCCGCGTTGGCCTCGGTAACCGTCGGCCTGCTGGTCGGCCTCGGCCTGCAGGGCCTGCACCTGGCGTCACCGGCGCCGCAGGCGGTGACCGCCCCTGCCTCCGCCGACATCGCCGCCGCGGCGCCTGCCGCTGTCTCCCAGGCGCCCGCACCGGCAGCGGCAGCGCCTGCTGCTGCCGTTTCCACGCCGGCAGACGATGGCCACAGCGACCCCAACCCGGATATGGCGACCCTTGACCGCTACCAGGCGGATCTGGCCCGGGCGCTGGCTGGCCAGCCCGGCATTGCCAGCGGCGTCTGGCTGACCCGGCAGACCCTGGCGATCAACCGCACCGGCGAACTTGACGATGTGTGGCCGCGCGTCTGCACACAGGTCCTGCGCTACCCCGCGCTGCGCACGGTGCGCGTGCAGCTCAATGCCCGCCCCGGCGTGGATGAGCCGGTGCGCTGGCGGCAGTGCGCGACGTATTGATCTGAACGCGCGGAAGCGTGCGCGCTAGCGCGCGCCGGGCGCGAAGCGGGCCACCAGATCCCAGGCGTCGCCGAGGAACACCTGGCGCACGCGGGTGATGGGCTGTTCGCCCCGCCAGGTCAGGCGTTCGATCACCAGGCAGGCGGTGCCCGGCTTCACGTCCAGCAGGCGGGCAGACGCCGTGTCCGCACCCCACGCGCTGATGCGGTGCTGCGCCCGGGTCCAGGACACGTTCTGCAGCAGCCAGCTGCCCGGCGCGGTGGTGCTGAAGTCCACCTCCAGCACCTCCGGTACACCCACCGGGCTGATCAACCGGTGCTCCAACGCCAGCGGGCGGCCGTCGGCCAGATGCAGACAGCGCATCGCCAGCAGCATTTCACTGCCGGCCAGCTCCACTTCACCGGCATTGCCGGCGTCGGCCAGGCGCAGCTCGCGCTGCAGCAGCCGGTACCCGTACTGGTGGCCACGCGAGCCGACCTCCATCGCGATGTCCGGAATCTCCAGCGCCACCTGTTCCAGATGCGGTGGCTGCCGGGCGACGAACGAACCGGCCCGGCGGCGACGCTCGATCATGCCGCTCTCGGCCAGCGCGGTCAGCACCTTGTTGACGGTCATCCGTGAGCAGCCGTACTGCTCCATCAGTTCGTGCTCATAGGGGATGCGGAAACCCGGCGCCCACTCTCCGCTGAGAATGCGGCTTTCCAGGTCGCTGCGGATACGCTGGTTGAGCGTGGCGGACTTGCTGGCCTTCACGTGACAGGTCTCGGTGGCGGGAAGCGATCAGCCCAGCACGCCGCGCAGGGCGGTAGCGAAGGCGGTGGTGATCGCCTCGCGCTGGAGGTGGCGGCCTTCGGCCACGCATTGGCGGCCATGGCACCAGACCGATCGCAGCGCGCCATTACGTGCGGCGAACACCCAGCTGTCAAGCCATGCGTCATCCCGTCGCGCCTGCAGCGCGGGGTGTGCGGCGTCCAGTTCGAGCAGGTCGGCACTGGCCCCGACCTGCAGACCTGCGGCCACGCCCAACGCCTGTGCACCACCGTGCAGTGCGCCTTCGAACAGGAAGCGGCCGGTGCTGCGGGTGGCATCCGGGGCCAGTACGTTGCGACCGCGCAGGGTCAGGCGCTGGCCGTATTCGAGCAGGCGCAGTTCTTCGGCCGCATCGATCAGGACATTGGAATCGGAGCCGACACCGAAGCGCCCGCCCTCGCGCGCGAACGCCTGCATCGGGAACAGGCCGTCGCCCAGATTGGCTTCGGTGATCGGGCACAGGCCGGCCACGGCCTGGCTGGCCACGATGGCGGCGCGCTCATCGTCGGTGATGTGGGTGGCGTGCACCAGGCACCAGCGCGCATCCACCGGTGCATGGTCGTACAGCCACTGCACCGGACGCTGGCCGCTCCAGGCCAGGCAGGCCTCGACTTCACGCATCTGCTCGGCGATATGGATGTGCACCGGGCCGTCGGTCAGCGGCAGCAACGCACTCAATTCCTCGCCGGTGACTGCACGCAGGCTGTGCGGCGCGATGCCGAGCACCGCGTCCGGCAGCGCGGCCAGTGCCGGCTTGGCGGCGTCCAGCAGCTGCGCGAAACCGTCCACGTCGTGGATCAGGCGACGCTGCGCCGGATTCGGCGGCGCGCCACCGAAATCGGCATGTGCATAGAACACCGGCAGCAGGGTCAGGCCGATACCGGTCTGGTCGGCCGCCGCCGCGATCCGCGCACTCATCTCAGCGCGGTTGGCATAGGCGCGACCATCGGCGTCGTGGTGCAGGTAATGGAATTCGCCGACGCGGGTGAAGCCGCTTTCCAGCATTTCCATGTAGGCCTGGGCGGCGATGGCCTGCACTGCGTCCGGGCGCAGATGGGCCAGGAAGCGGTACATCAGCTCACGCCAGCTCCAGAAACTGTCACCGTCACCGCCGCCGATCTCGGTCAGCCCGGCCATGCCGCGCTGGAAGGCGTGGCTGTGCAGGTTGGGCAGGCCCGGCACCAGGATGTCGACGCGGGTGTCGCCGTGCTGGGCGCCCTGCCCCATGTGGATCGCCGTGATGCGGCCGTCCTGCACCTGCAGGCGGACATCGCGGGCCCAGCCATCGGCCAGCAGGGCGTGGGCGGCATGGAAACAGGACGGGGAACGCGAATCGGACATGGCTGGACAACCCGAAATGGACACCTATATTGTATAGACATATAAGCACAGCCGCAGTGTGGATGCCATGCATGTCGATATCCTCTGGTCCAACGTCCATCTGATCACCCTCGACGGTGAGGGCCTGGGTGTCCTCCGTGACGGCGTGCTGGCCTGCGCGGGCGGCCGCATCGTCCACGTCGGCCCGGCCGGCAGCGATGCCCATCTGCAGCCGACCACCCGCATCGACGGCGAAGGCCGCTGGGTCTCGCCCGGCCTGATCGACTGCCACACCCACCTGGTCTACGCCGGCAACCGCGCCAACGAATTCGAGCAGCGCCTGCAGGGTGTGAGCTATGCCGACATCGCCCGCGCGGGCGGCGGCATTGTCTCCACCGTGCGCGCCACCCGCGCCGCAACGCCAGCCCAGCTTGCCGCCGAGAGCCGTCCTCGCCTGCTGGCGATGCGCGCCGAGGGCGTGACCACGATCGAGATCAAGTCCGGCTACGGCCTGACCCTGGACGACGAGCGCAAGCAGCTGCAGGTCGCACGCGCGCTGGGCGAGGAATGCCGGGTGAATGTGGTGCCGACCTTCCTGGGCGCCCATGCGGTTCCCCCGGGCCGCCAGGCGCAGGAGTACATCGACGAGGTCTGCGACGTGATGATTCCGGCCATCGCGGCCGAGAGCCTGGCCGAAGCCGTGGACGTGTTCTGCGAGAACATCGCATTCTCCCCTGCGCAGGCGCGGCAGGTGTTCGACGCCGCACGCGCGAACGGACTGGCGGTGAAGATCCATGCCGAGCAGTTGAGCAACCAGCACGGCGCAGAGCTTGCCGCCGGCTTCGGCGCGCTGTCGGCCGATCACATCGAACATCTGGATGACGCCGGCATCGCCGCCATGGCGGCGGCCGGCACCGTTGCCGTGCTGCTGCCGGGCGCGTTCTATTTCACCCGCGATACCACCCCGCCGCCGATTGCCGCGCTGCGTGCAGCGGGTGTGCCGCTGGCACTGGCCACCGACAGCAACCCGGGCACCTCGCCGCTGACCAGCCCGCTGCTGGCGATGAACATGGGCGCGACCCTGTTCCGCCTGACGGTGGACGAGTGCATCGCCGGCTTCACCCGCGAAGCAGCGCGTGCGCTGGGCCATGGCGACCGCATCGGGCGCTTGGCCGTGGGCATGGACTGCGACCTGGCGATCTGGGACATCGACGCGCCCGCCGACCTGGTCTACCGCATTGGATTCAACCCGCTGCACGCGCGCGTGGTGCGCGGTCAGCCCGACCTGCCTGCCTCCTGGAGCAACACATGAGCAACACCCTGGTTCTTCGCCCCGGCCATGTCACCCTCGCCCAGTGGCGACAGGTCTATCGCGGTGCGCCGCTTGCGCTGGATCCGGCGGCGCTGCCGGTGGTACGCGCCAGTGCCGCCGCCGTGGCAGCCATCGTCGCCAAGGGTGCGCCGGTGTACGGCATCAATACCGGCTTCGGCAAGCTGGCCAGCGTGCGCATCGAGCGCGAAGACCTGGCCACGCTGCAGCGGAACATCGTTCTTTCGCACGCCGCAGGCGTGGGTGAGCCGATGCCCGCCAGCGTGGTGCGGCTGATGATGGCGCTGAAGCTGGTCAGCCTGGCCCAGGGGGCTTCCGGTGTGCGCGAGGAGACGCTGCTGCTGCTGGAGGCGATGCTGGTCAAGGGCGTGTTGCCGGTAGTGCCGGCGCAGGGCTCGGTCGGCGCATCGGGTGACCTCGCACCGCTTTCGCACCTGGCCAGCGTGATGCTGGGCGTGGGCGAAGCCTTCATCGGCGATGAGCGGCTGCCGGCCCGGGACGCACTGGCGCGGGCCGGCCTGCAGCCGGTTGAACTGGGCGCGAAGGAAGGCCTGGCCCTGCTCAATGGCACCCAGTTCTCCACCGCCTATGCGCTGGCCGGCCTGTTCGAGATCGAGACCGTGTTCCAGGCCGCGCTGGTCACCGGCGCACTGTCGGTGGAAGCGGCGAAGGGATCGGATACACCGTTCGATCCGCGCATCCATGCCATTCGTGGTCAGCGCGGACAGATCGCCACGGCCGCCACGCTGCGCACGCTGATGCAGGACTCGGGCATCCGTGAATCGCATCGCGACAACGACGTGCGGGTGCAGGATCCGTATTGCCTGCGCTGCCAGCCGCAGGTGATGGGTGCGGCACTGGACATCCTGCGCCAGGCCGCCACCACGCTGGAAATCGAAGCCAACGGCGTGTCCGACAATCCGCTGGTGTTCACCGACACCGGCGAGGCGCTGTCCGGCGGCAACTTCCACGCCGAGCCGGTGGCCTTCGCGGCCGACATGCTGGCGATGGCGGTGTGCGAGATCGGTTCGATCAGCGAACGCCGCCTGGCCATGCTGGTGGATCCGGCACTGTCCGGCCTGCCGGCTTTCCTGACCCCGCGCCCCGGCCTGAATTCCGGCTTCATGATTCCGCAGGTGACCGCCGCCGCGCTGGTGTCCGAGAACAAGCAGCGGGCCTATCCGGCCAGTGTGGATTCGATCCCGACCTCGGCCAACCAGGAAGACCACGTGTCCATGGCCGCGCACGGTGCGCGCCGGCTGATGCAGATGGCCGAGAACGCGGCCAATGTGATCGGCATCGAACTGCTCGCCGCCGCACAGGGCTGCGACTTCCATGCGCCGCTGCGCTCCAGCGCTGCACTGGAGAACGTACGCGCCACCCTGCGTGCGCAGGTGCCGACCCTGCAGGACGACCGCTACTTCCACCCGGACATGGTGGTTGCCACCTCGCTCGTGCGCAGCGGCGCGCTGGCACGGGGCCTGGAAGCTGTCCTTCCGACCGTGGAGCCGCAGGCATGAATGCCCACCCCGAATGGCTGACGGTGCACGAGGGCGATGCCCCGCTGATCGTCAGCTTCCCGCATACCGGCAGCGAGCTGCCGCACGATCTGATCGGCGACTATCACTCGCCATGGCTGGCGCGTCGCGACGCCGACTGGTGGGTGCACGAACTGTACGACTTCGCACGCGGCATGGGCGCGACCACAGTGCGGTCGGCGATCTCGCGTTCGGTGATCGATCTCAACCGCGATCCCAGCGGGGTATCGCTGTACCCAGGCCAGAACACCACCGGCCTGTGCCCGCTGACCACCTTCGACAACCAGCCGCTGTACCACACCGGGCGCGAGCCGGACGAAGCGGAGATCGCGCGCCGTCGGGACACCTATTTCGCGCCTTACCACGACGCGCTGGCCGCGCAGATCGCGCGGCTGCGCGCACGTCACGGCACGGTGGTGGTGTATGACGCGCACTCGATCCGCTCGCACATTCCACACCTGTTCGACGGTGAACTGCCGCAGTTCAATCTCGGCACCGCCGGTCCGTCCGGCGCACCGGATACCTCCTGCGACAACGCACTGAGCGACGTGGTGGAGAACCTGCTGAAGATCAGCGGCATGAGCCAGGTGCGCAACGGCCGCTTCAAGGGCGGCTGGATCACCCGCCACTACAGCAACGTGGCCGGCGGCGTGCACAGCCTGCAGATGGAGCTGGCCTGCCGCGGCTACATGCACGAACCCCTGCCGGACCAGGTGGACGAGCACAGCTGGCCCACCCCGCTCGATCCCGACCACGCCGCACCGCTGCGCCACACCCTGGCGCAGGTGCTCAATGCCTGCCTTGAATTTGCTACGAACCGGAGCGCCGCATGACCCGCAACGACCCGTCCCGCACCCTTGCCGCACCGACCGGCACCACGCTCAACGCCAAGAGTTGGCTGACCGAAGCACCGCTGCGCATGCTGATGAACAACCTGCATCCGGACGTGGCCGAACGGCCGCAGGAACTGGTGGTGTACGGCGGCATCGGCCGCGCCGCGCGCGACTGGGAGAGCTTCGATGCCATCGTCGAAACGCTCAAGCGCCTGGACGATGACCAGACCCTGCTGGTGCAGTCGGGCAAGCCGGTGGGCGTGTTCCGCACGCATGCCGATGCGCCGCGCGTGCTGATCGCCAACTCCAACCTGGTGCCGCGCTGGGCCAACTGGGACCACTTCAACGAGCTGGATAAGAAGGGCCTGGCCATGTACGGCCAGATGACCGCCGGCAGCTGGATCTACATCGGCGCCCAGGGCATCGTGCAGGGCACCTACGAGACGTTCGTGGAAATGGGCCGCCAGCACTTCGGCGGCGATCTCACCGGCAAGTGGTTGTTCACCGGCGGCCTGGGCGGCATGGGCGGCGCTCAGCCGCTGGCGGCAGTGATGGCGGGTGCGTCCTGCCTGGCGGTCGAGTGCCGCAGGAGCAGCATCGACATGCGCCTGCGCACCGGCTACCTGGACACCTGGACCGACAACCTGGACGAAGCCCTGCGCCTGATCGATGAAGCCTGCAAGGCGGGCACGCCGAAATCGGTGGGCCTGCTCGGCAACGTTGCCGATGTGCTGGCCGAACTGCTCAAGCGCGGCGTGAAGCCGGACCTGCTGACCGACCAGACCTCCGCGCACGACCCGGTGAACGGCTACCTGCCGCAGGGCTGGACCGTCGAACAATGGGACGAGAAGCGGGTTTCCGCGCCGAAGGAAGTGGAAAAGGCCGCGCGTGCCTCGATGGCCAACCACATCCGCGCCATGCTCGGCTTCCACGCACTGGGCGTGCCGACCGTCGATTACGGCAATAACCTGCGGCAGATGGCGCTGGAAGAAGGCGTGGCCAATGCCTTCGATTTCCCCGGCTTCGTCCCGGCCTACATCCGTCCGCTGTTCTGCCGCGGCATCGGCCCGTTCCGCTGGGCCGCGCTGAGTGGCGATCCGGAAGACATCGCCAAGACCGATGCCAAGGTGAAGGAGCTGATTCCGGACAACCCGCACCTGCACCGCTGGCTGGACATGGCCGCCGAGAAGATCAAGTTCCAGGGTCTGCCGGCGCGCATCTGCTGGGTGGGCCTGGGTGACCGTGATCGGCTGGGGCTGGCCTTCAACGAAATGGTCGCCAACGGTGAGCTGAAGGCGCCGGTGGTGATCGGCCGCGACCACCTGGACAGCGGCAGCGTCGCTTCGCCGAACCGCGAAACCGAAGCCATGGCCGACGGTTCCGACGCAGTCTCCGACTGGCCGCTGCTGAACGCGCTGCTCAACACCGCCAGCGGTGCGACCTGGGTATCGCTGCACCACGGCGGCGGCGTGGGCATGGGCTTCTCGCAGCACGCCGGCATGGTCATCGTCTGCGATGGCACCGAGGCGGCCGCCAAGCGCATCGGTCGTGTGCTGTGGAACGACCCGGCCACCGGCGTGATGCGCCACGCCGATGCGGGGTATGACATCGCGATCGAGTGCGCGAAGGAGAAGGGGCTGGATCTGCCAGGAATTCTGGGCTGATCGTGACCCGGGTGTCGCCGGGCATGGCCCGGCGCTCCCGGCGCGGTACCTGCGATGCCGGGCATGGCCCGGCGCCATGCGCTTGACCCCGCCCCCGCCGCTGACCAAGATGCGCCATCGCCACTGACGGATCATCGCGATGTACCGCGCCCTTGCCGCGCTCTTCTGTGCCTTGACCGTTGCCCTGCCTGCTCTGGCGGGGGATGTTCGCAACGATCTTCCGACCCGGATGGATGCGCAGTTGCAGGCCAACCGCGAACGCTATGGCATCGCCGGCCAGGCGGTACTGGTCGCACACAACGGCCAGGTGCTGTACCAGGGCGCCAGCGGTGAACGTGATCCCGCTACCCATTCACCGGCCACCGTCGATACCATCTTCGCCGCGCAGTCGATGGCCAAGCTGCTGACCAGCACGCTGGTGATGCAGCTGGTCGATGAGGGCAAGGTGGATCTGGATGCACCCGCCAGCCGCTACGTGCCGGACTTGCCCGCAGCATGGCAGGCGATCCGTGTGCGTGATTTCCTCAACCACAGCTCTGGTATCGGCGAGTACTACGAGCGGGTGAACAACCGCTGGGTGAGCAAGGGCTACACCGGTGTGGCGCCAGATCTTGCCGCTGCACTGAAGGTGGCCGGCGCGGCACCGATGCAGTTCGCCACCGGAAGCCGCGTGCAGTACACGCAGGCCAACTATCTGGTGCTGACCGCATTGCTGCAAACGCATTACGGCAGGCCCTACCCGGCGATCGCCCGCGAACGCATCCTGCAGCCGTTGAAGATGGCCAGCACCTCGTGGGGTGTCGCCAGCGTGCCAGCCCAGCGCGCGGCCGTGCCGTACATCGGCAAGGATGGGCAGCTGCAGCCGGCCAACGAAGACCCGTGGCCGGACTACGGCTGGGGCCATGCGGATCTGCAGACCAGCGTGGGCGACATGAACCGTTTCCTGCAGGCGCTGGCCACCGGCAAGCTGCTGCGTACGGCAACACTGGAAAAGCTCTGGCAGCCGCAGAGGCTGACCGATGGCCGCAGCAATTTCTTCTCCACCGGCTGGGATACCACGCGCAGCGATGGCTACACCCAGGTTGGTCACGACGGTGGCACCCGCGTGCGCGCGCGGCTGGCGTACAAGGACACCCTGGCCAGCGGCTACTGGCTGTTCGTGTACCTCACCAACGGCAGCGCCCGCAACGTCTGGTCGAGCACCCTGGTGGAGAGCACGATGGCCGTCGCCGCACCCAAGGTGTTTCCGCACGCTGCGCTGTCCGAACGCCTGATTGCCTATGCGTTGGACGATGACGCAGGGGCTGCACAGGCAATGCGGGCCTGGCTGCGCGACGACCACGGCGTCACCGGCAGCGAGCTGGAACGTGCGATCAACAGCGATGGCTACGCCATCTTCGCGAACCTCGGTGCGCGCAGCGCGTTGAAGGTATTCGCCCTCAACACCGAGCTGTATCCGGATTCGGCCAATGTGTGGGACAGCCTGGCCCAGTGTCATGCGGCATTGGGTGAGAAGGATGTCGCAGAGCGGCTGTATGCGAAGTCCAAGGCGCTGGCGAAACCGTCTTTGTAGAGCCGAGCCGATGCTCGGCTCCGTAAAAAAAGCAGCCGAGCATGGGCTCGGCTCTACAGGTGCACCAGCCCCATACGCCGGTGATGGGTGACGTGGCGGTGTCGACCTGTTAACTTGCGCGCCACTTTCATGGTTTACAGAATTTCCGCATGTCGCTCGCGCCGTACTGCCCTACCCCGTCGCTGCTGTTCCTGGCCGTCTCGTTTGGCCTGGCCCCAACCGCCCAGGCCGCTCCGCAGGCCACCACCCTTGATGCCGTGCAGGTCACTGCGGCCGATGCCAGCGCACAGGCACGCGAAGCGCTGAAGCGCGTACCCGGCGCCAGCAACGTCATCGACGTGGCCAAGGCCGACAGCCGACTGGCCAGCAGTGCCGATGTACTCGCCTTCCAGCCGGGCATCAGTGCGCAGTCGCCCGGCAACGAAGGCACCAAGGTCTCGATCCGTGGCTCGGGCATCAATCGCGGCCCGGGCGCACATGCCTCGGGCATCGCCGTATCGATCGACGGCCTGCCGTTGACCGGCCCCGGCGGTACGCCCTACGAACTGCTGGAACCGCTGTGGCTGTCGCGGGTAGAGGTGCTGCGCGGGGCCAACGGCTTCGAGCGCGGCGCGCTGGCGCTGGGCGGTGCCATCGACTATGTAAGCCGCAGCGGCCGTGATTCGGCCGGCGTGCAGCTGCACTACGAAGCGGGCAGCCGTGGCTACCAGAAACGCGGCATCAGCTGGGGCGGTGTCAACGGAGATCTCGATTACTTCCTGGCCTACACCGATACCGAGTTCGATGGTTATCAGCGCCATGCGCGCGGTGACGGCAAGGGCGCGATGGCCAACCTCGGCTGGCAGATCACGCCCGACCTGCAGACGCGTTTCTTCGTTCGCTACCGCGAAACCAATCACGAAACGCCCGGTCGCTTGACCCGCGATCAGATCCGCAACGATCCGCATGCGGCGAACGCGGCCAACCTGGCCATCGATGCGCGCCGCCCGCAGCCGGGCAGTACCTGGGTCGGTAATGTCACCACGCTGCAGATCGACGAGGATTCTTCGCTGCAGGCCGGGCTGGTCTATCACACGTATCCGATGGACTTGAACGAGAGCCTGTACCGCCAGCAGCTGGATTACGCCAACCTCAACGCCACGCTGGACTACCACCACCGCCACCGGCTGTTCGGCCTGGACAGCCAAACCACGATCGGTCTGCGCGTCACCCACGATCTGGACGCCGATGTGCGCGAGTCGCTGCGCTTTGCCAGCAACGGCTATGCCGCCGGTACGCGCACGCGTGACTTCCGCCACCACGGCACCGACAGCACACTGCACGTCAGCAATACCCTCGCCTTCAATGACCGCCTGCGCATGCAGGCCGGGCTGGCACTGATCAACACCCGCCGCGATGTGCAGGTGACCTGGCCGAGCAGCGGCGGCCGCCTGCGCAACCACGACTGGGACTACGCACCGCGACTGGGCTTCACCTGGCAGCACAGCGCGCAGACCCAGTGGTTCGGCAACCTCAGCCGCTCGGTGGAAGCGCCGCATCCTTGGTCGATGATCTGGGGCTCGAACCAATACTTCGGGCCGGGCAACGGACCGTCCAGCGGGCGCCAGCGCGCGCCGCTACCGATGCAGAACCAGACCGCCACCACGCTGGAACTGGGTGCACGCGGCGATGCCGTGCTGGGCCGCTGGGAGCTGACCGGCTACTACGCGCACGTGAACCACGAGCTGCTGAGCGTGGAGTTGCAACCGGTGCCGAACCTGTTCATCGCAGAAAACAACGCCAGCCCCACCGTTCACCGCGGCATCGAAGCCGGTTTGGACAGCACGCTGTGGCAGGCCGCGCCGGGGCGCCTGTCGTTGCGCCAAGCGTACACCTTCAGTGATTTCCGTTACCGCCATGACGCCCGGTTCGACCGCAACCGCCTGCCGGGCCTGCCGCGCCACAGCTACCAGGCCGAGCTGCGCTTCGATCATGCCTCCGGCCTGTACGCCGCGCTGAACACCGAATACGCCTCGCGAATCGCGGTGGACTACGCCAACAGCTACTGGGCCGACAGCCACGTGATCTTCGGCAGCCGCATCGGCTACGACGCACCCGGTGGCCGCTGGCAGGCGTGGGCGGAGATGCGCAACCTCGGCAACCGCCACTACGCGGCCACGGTCACGCCGGGCTACGACGACGCCGGCAAGGATGTCGCCCGCTCCACGCCTGGCGAAGGCCGGGGCATCTATGCAGGCGTGCGCTGGCGTTTCGATTGATCGCCCCGGGCGGCGCCGGGTGTGATCCGGCGTCGTCGTTTCAGCCACTTCGACGACGTACCCGGCAGCGTCCCACCGCGCGAACCATCGCTGGCGTGAGCTACTGCGTGCGCTTGTGCTTGTCAGCGTGCGGGCGCCGAAACACCTGGCTGCGTCACTCCGGCCGCGCCTTGGTCACCGCTTCGATGCGATGGCCATCGGGGTCGACCACGAACGCCGCGTAGTAGAAGTCACCGTAATCGGGGCGCGGCCCGGGCGCACCGTTGTCAGCGCCCCCGTTGGCCACGGCGGCTGCGTGGAAGGCATCCACGGCCGCTGCCGAGTCCGCGGCAAACGCTACGTGGAAACCGGGACCCGGCGCTGCGGCGTCATCACGCAGCTTCAGGCACAGCGCATCCTCATCATCGACCACCCCATAACCGATCGCGGTCTCGTCCTCGAAGACCCGGCGAAACCCAAGCGTGGCGAGTGCGGCATCGTAAAAGCGGCCTGCGGCATCGAGGTCACGGACGCCGAGGGAGAGGTGGTGCAACATGGGGACGTCCTTGCCGGGCACGCAGCAGCGCGTTCGCGTTGATTCTAGCGCGCAGGTGGCGCGACAGCCCTGAGCAGCTGCGCAGCGACCTGGTCAAACGGAGCGATATCCTGCAGCGCGCGGCACATCGCCACCGCGCCTTCCACGCTGGCAATCACCAGGCTGGCCAGCTCACCCGCAGCGGCTGGCGCATGTCCTTCGGCGACGAGCGCCCTGGCGAGATGATCGTGCCAGCGCGCGAACACCTCGGCAGCTGCTGCGCGGGGTTGGCTCGGCACCGCGTCCATCGGCTCCTCAACGGCAGCGGCCAGCACCGGGCAACCCGCGCGGAACCCGGAGCGCAGCAGGCGCTCGCGCCACATCGCCAGGAACTGCTGCAGGCCCTGCACTGCGCCGCCCTTCAGCAGCGCCACCAGCAGCGCTTCCACCTTGTCGCCGGCCATAAGCGTGGCGCGCGCCAGCAGCTCCTGCTTGCCGCCGGGAAAGTGATGGTAGGTGGACCCCAGCGGCGCGTCGGCCAGCTTGGTCACTTCACGGATGCTGGTTGCATTCAGCCCGACCCGAGCCAGCATCTGCGCGGCGGCATCGATCACGCGCTGGGGAGCGTCGGACGTTCGCGGACTCATGGCTGCGCCTTGCTAAGACAGTCGCCATAGACTAGCGTACCGTCGATTCTATAACACTCGTAATAATCATGAATCTCTGGTTCCGCCTGCTCCATCTGCTGCTGTGCAGTCTGTTCCGGCCCAGGCTGGAGGCGCCTTTCGGCGTGTCGCGGCTGCAGTTCCGGGTGCTGCCCAACGATCTGGACAGCAACCTGCACATGACCAACGGCCGCTACTGGAACATCTTCGATCTGGGCCGGTTGGACCTGATCCTGCGCATGGGCCTGGGCAAGGTGGCGCTGCGCGAGAAATGGGCGCCGATCGTCGGCGCCGGCACCATCCAGTTCCGCCGCGAGCTCCGGCCATTCCAGCGCTTCACCCTGGAAACACGCCTGGCCGGCTGGGTCGGCACGCGCGTGATCATGGAGCAGCGCGTGCTGGTCGGCGACGGCCAGAAGATCGCCACGCGCGCCCTGCTGGTCACCGGTATCTATGATCGCCGCGCGCGTGCATTCGTGGGCATGCAGCAGATGATGGACGCCATCGGTTCGCCGCTGCCGCCCTCCCCCGCACTCAGCGCCGCCGCCGAAGCTCTGCTGGCTGCCGACGCTGCGCTGAAGCGCGACGACGACTGAGTTCCCACCAGCACAGCGCGACCTGCGGCATGGTCCTGCCGACCATCACCGGGCGGCGCGCCTCGCCAGTGCCTGGTTGATCGCAGCCTCGGCCAGCGGTGCCATCACCGCGTAGCCTTTCGTGGTGGGATGCACGCCGTCGCCGGCCAGGTCGGCATCCAGACCGCCCTGCGCGTTGGCCAACGGCGTGTGGTAGTCCAGGTAGACCAGCTGTTGTTCGTCGGCATGGCGTTTCAGGGCACGGTTCAATGCGCGCACCTTCGCGGCGGGCTCGATACCAGGCATCCAGGGGTACTCGCTGACCGGCAGCACCGAGGCCAGCACCACGCTGATGCCCTGCGCTTTCGCCAGCGCCACCATCGCCTGCACGTTGTCTTCGATCATCGCCTGCGTGGCCTGGCCGGTATTGCCGGCGATATCGTTGGTGCCGGCCAGGATCACCACCACCTGGGGATGCAGCGCAAGCACATCCTGCGGGAAGCGAACCAGCATCTGCGCCGTGGTCTGGCCCCCGATGCCACGATTGAGATACCCCTTGCCGGGGAAGAAGGCGGCACTGCCCTCAGCCCCCCAGCCCTCGGTGATCGAGTCGCCGTAGAACACCACGCGTGGCTGTCCGGGCCGGGCAGCAGGCAGTGCTGCGTTGGCGTCACGATAGCGCTGCAGCTGTGGCCAATCCGCCAGACGCTGCTGCATGAAACGGACTTCGTCCGGCCGCAGCTGCTCCACTGGCCGTGTCAGCAACGGGTTGATGGCGGGTGCATCGGCCCCTTTCACACCGCCGGTCATCGCCAATGCCAGCGCGATGGCGCCGGCCGTCAAAGCAGGAATGTGCATGCCGATAGCATCCGTTGTACGAGCATGGATCTACTATTCAATCTGAAGCTAAATATTCATCTGCAATGAAGGCCAATCTCAGCACGAGACTCAGCGAATCAACTCGACGTATCGATTTCTACTGGCTCTCGCTTCTGCCTTGCATCGACTGAGAAGCGATACCAGAGCTCTCGCATTCGGGCTTTGTAATTGACGATCTCGCTAGAGATCTGCGACCGGGGAACACCCGCATTTCGGAACTTCTTCCGCAATGCCTTCTCATAAATCCCATTCCAAGAAGGAAAGGTGGCGGTGTGTGGAACTTCGACCAGGATGGCGGGAGCTCCCATTCCCTCTGAAAGACGGGAACCGTACTTGAGCGATTGCAGATATGCGCCATAAACAGACCTAATCCATTCCACGGCAAAACCGTGAGCCTGCAGATCGAACTCCAAGAATCCAACCGCGATTCCCGGCCGTTGGAACTCGAGCTTAAGGAAGACACTCTTCTTAGAAAATCTCTGAAGGGCCCAGGTAGCTGTCACGTCCCCCGGCTCATCCGCGCTCGAATGCGCTTCAATCGCAAATTCCAAGTCACGATTCCCGCTGCAATCAATCGTCAAATATGGAATAAGCTTGCGATCACTCACAACAGGGTTGGCAATGGCTCCAACTTCCACAACCCTACTGACCACCACCTTCATCACCAGCCTCCCGGACGAATTGATAGACGTTGACGGAGAACCTCTTCCCAGACCAGGTCGTACCCACCATCTCATGACGCTCCACTTTGCTACCCTCGGGCAACTGTGAGATATCGAACGATACCCAACCAGATACTGCAGACCTGGGCTGAATGTTCAGAGGCTGTTCCAGTCTGGAGAAGTCAGAACCGCTCGGTGATGAGGCACAGGAAGGGAGTAGCATTTTATTTCCTATACCGGATGGATCAAAGAAGTGAATCATCAACTCCATTCTATTGACGACTGTTGGCGATTTCGATGAGTTATTGACAGAGCAGGAGATCGACATGAAGGAAGAACCGTTTCGCTGCCATTTCAGAGCTCTTATCAGCTCAGCGGTTATTCCCTCCTGGTTCTGGTCAGCCTCAGCCTGCGCCAATGCAAGCGCGCGTTTCGCAATCCGAGCGCTGCTCCATGCCCAAAGGGCCGAGACTGCTGAAACAAGCACCGAGGCAACTGCTGCGTAATCATTCACCGTCAGCTTCATCACGCGATCTCCTTATCGCTAAACGTTAATACAGAATGCTCAACGGTGCGATCATTCCTCAAGCATGAATGGCTGCGCCAGCAATCAACATCAACGCGCGGCCACGCCAGTCACCTTCGCCGGCATCCACATGCCCGGCGTCCAGCCACTGGCCGCCAGAATCGCCTTTGGATCGTCCTGTTCGATCAGGGCGCGCACCGCTTCGCGCTTGTCCCTGGCCTGCAGGTAGTACGCCTTGGCGATGCGGTAGCCCACCCAGTAGCCCAGATCGTAGGGCGCGTCGGAACCGGGCGTGTAGTTGTACAGCCAGGGCGACAGATCGGTACTGTCCAGGTCCAGCGCGAATGCACTTTCGATGTGCACTTCCCTGCCCCGGGTCCATGCCGCGTGGCGTCCGTTGCCGACGTTGCCGGAAACCAGTTCGGTGATGAACTCGGCCACGCCTTCGGCCAGTGACAGGCGCAGCACCGTCGCGCGCGGATCGCCCTGCTCGAAATCGATCGCACCGGTCTGCTGGATGTGCACGTACTCGTGCGCGATCACGTGCACGAAGCGGTCCTGCACATTGGGGTTCATGAAGTCAGCCGCGCAAAGGGCTTCCAGCCCGATCAGCACGCCTCCCGGATAGGTCAGGCCGACCGGGCGGCCGCGACCGACCATGATCGCGACCGGGGGAAACCTCGCCTGCGGATAGATCGCCTGCAGATTGGCGAACACCTGCACCAGCCGCTGGCGTACCGCAGGCAGTTCATCGAGACAGGCCCTGCCATTGGCATACATCGCCGGGTCACGACGCATGGCGTCGGCGATGCGCTCGGCGGTGACCCGTCGCCGGCTCGCGAACTCGCCCAGGCTGGGCGTCCCTTCGGCCAGGTACTGCGCCAACTGGGCCACGCTGGGCTGGCCATCGGTTGTGTCGTAAACGGCATAGAAGCGGCTGGCGTCGGATATCAGGATCTCGGGCCCGGGCGCTGCACCATGGGCCACGCCGGCCGTCCCGGCCAGCGCCAGGGCAAGCAGGCCACGCAGGGAAACCAACATCGATCCGTCCTTGCTGGAGACAATGCCAGGCACGCAATCTATCACTGCGCCCGCCTCGTCGCAGCAGGCGGGTGCGGCCGTTACGCCACTGTGCCAGACTCACCTCGGCATCTGCCATGGATGATGGCGCACCGCACGATGATGATCGTTCCCGCGTACTGGGCCGAAGCCCGCCTGCAGGCCCGTTTCCGCGGCCGGCCGGTGGTCGTGCGCCGCTTCGGATGGTCCGACACAAGCCCTGCCGACGCTCAGGGCCACGCCGAACGCCGGGCCAACGAAGCGCTCAATGCCATCCTCGCCGGTCAGGCACTGCCGCGCCGCGAGGTCCGCAGCAACTACGGCGTGGAAGGCGTGCCGATCCGCGAGCAGATCGTGCAGCGCGATGGCGGCGTGGTGATCACCCGCAACAGCTACGGTGCGCTGTGCCTGAACACTCCGGACGTCCTGTTCGCCGACATTGACCACCCGCAACCACCGGCAGGATGTGTGATGCCCGTCGTCATCACGGCAGCCCTGCTGCCCGCCGTCGCCCTCATCGGCACCCTGCTCTGGCACTGGCTGGTGGGGCTGGTACTGGGCGTGGCAGCCGTGGCTCTGGTGAATACCGCGATGCTGATGCAACGCAGGCGTCGCCTGGCCGCTGCCGGTGGCGCCGAGGGCGTGGCCCTGCAGCGGGTTGCGGACTTCAGCAGGCAGCACCCGGACTGGCATCTGCGCGCGTACCGGACGCCGGCCGGGCTGCGGATACTGGCCATGCATGCCACGTTCTCCCCCGGCGACGAGGCGCTGCAGGCGTTCTTCAACGCACTGGGCGCCGACACGCTGTACGCGCGCATGTGCCGGCTGCAGCACTGCTTCCGGGCCCGGCTGACACCCAAACCATGGCGTGTCGGCCTGAAGTACCGCATCCGCCCGCCCGCCGCCGCGTGGTCGGCCGAGCAGGCCGACAATCCGGACCGACTGGCCTGGATTACGGAGTATGAAAGCAAGAGTGACGGCTTCGCCGCCTGCGCCTATCTGCGCAGCTTCGGCGACACCACCCGGGCACATGCCAGGGCCGAGCATGTGCGCGACCTGCATGATCGCCTTTCGCACGCGCAGGACCGCCTGCCACTGGCGTGAGCGCGGATGCCCAGGCAGCGCTCTCCACGCACAACTTCCCTGCTGGGGCGCCTGTCCGGCCGCACCGCGATCGACCTGTCGCTATCGAGTCTGCACCGTTGATCGCAGAGCATCCGTGGATGATCAATCTGCGGTTTCCTTGCGCAGCGTCCCACAACGCAGCGCCTCCTGGGCAATGTCGTCTCGTAATCTGTTCTGCAACCAGCTGATCCTGAAACGTTCGCGGCTGGGTTCCCCCGCAGGCAGCAGCGCCATCAGTGCATCGCTCAACGCCGGACGCCACTGCTCCTGCGCGCCTGCCAGAACGTGCTGGTCGAAGTTCGTCGATGACACGCGCTTCCATGGCAGCATCATTGCGTACTGGGAAGTGGACACCAGCACGGTGTCCGGGCGGCCCGGACGGCTTACGACCACGGTCATGCTGGGATGGTCGTCAGTCCAGAGGCCGCGGAAATGCGCTGCAACGCGCTCCTGCAGACCTTGCCCGGCCAGCGCCCGGCGTGCCCAGGCCTGCTGCTGGGCGAACGAGCATCTGGCCGGCGGCGTGCTGCGCAACTGTGGATCCAGCGTCAGCATGGTGGACCGGTCCAGCCGCGAAGCGATCAGATCCACCGTGGCATCCCGGGTCAACGGCGCTGCCTGCAGCGCAGCCTCGAACGCTGACATCGCGCCGAACGGCAGCAGCTCCGGCACCCGCGGTTGCACGTCGGGCGCGTCAACCACCTGTACGCGGGTGGTCACGCCGTAGGCATCGCGCCGGATGACCCAGCGCTCAGATACGGAACCCCAGCCAGACCAGTCGTACGTGACGTGCACGCTCATCGGCCGCTGGACCGCCATGGCCACAGGAGAAACCAACAGCGGAGCGAGCGCCAACATCCATGCCTTCATGTGATTTCCCCGGCTCTGTACTACAGCAGCCGACCATGGCTCGGCTCCACAGGATGCAGGAAGGCCGCCCGAGGGCGGCCTTTCCATTCCTCACTTGGCGTTCTTCACGTAGGTGTCGAACCAGTTGAGCATCTCCGCCACCAGCTGCTCGTTCGACTCCAGCGCCGTATACCAGTGCGGCTCGTTCGGCAGCATCACCAGGCGGGTGGTGCCGCCGTTGCCACGGATCGCCTGGTACAGCTTGCGCGACTGGAACGGCTCGGTACCCGGATTGGCATCGTCCTCGCCATGCACCAGCAGCAGCGGCAGCTTGATCTTGTCGGCGTAGAAGAACGGCGATGCCTTCAGGTAGACATCCTGTGCCTGCCAGACCGAACGCCGCTCGTTCTGGAATCCGAACGGAGTGAAGGTCTTGTTGTAGGAGCCGCTGGTCGCCACGCCCGCCTTGAACAGGGTGGTATGCGCGATCAGGTTCGCGGTCATCAGGCCGCCGTGGCTGTGGCCGGTCACGCCGATACGGTTGCGATCCACCACGCCCATGTCGACGGCCTTGTCCACGGCCGCCTTGGCATCGGCTTCCAACTGCTCCAGGTAGGTGTCGTAGGCGTTCCTGGGATCACCGACAATCGGGAACGAGGCATTGTCGATGATCGCGTAGCCGGCCAGCAGCATCAGGCGGTACGGCTGCAGGCGGGTGAACGTCTGCTGCGAACCGGAGACCTGCCCGGCCTGCGCGGCATTGGCGAAGTCTGCCGGATAGGCGTAGAGGATGGCCGGCACGCGCTGGCCTTCCCGGTAGCCGGGCGGCGTGTACAGGGTGAACGACAGGTCCACGCCGTCGGCGCGCTTGTAGGTCACCAGCTGCTTCTTGATCTGCCGCACTTCAGGCGTGGGATCGACCAGCTTCGTCAGGGCCGTCGCGGTGGAGGTGTACTGCGCCTCGCCCTGCTTGGCGTCCGCCACAGCATCGCCCTGCTGGCGCAGGAAGGCGTTCGGCGGGTCCATCACCGACTGGTGCCACGTCAGGTAGCGGCCGGGCGTATTGCTGAAGCCCAGGAACTGCTCGTAGGCATCGGCATCGCTGCGGAACAGGCGCTCACTCTTCAGTGTGGCCAGGTCCAGACGGTCCAGGAACGGGCGATCCCCCTGCGGCGAAGCGCCCTGCCCGCGCAGGAACACGTACGTCCCTTCCTGCCGCACCACCGGTGCGCCATTGGGCAGGCGCTTGAACACCAGGTTGCCCGGATCGCCGTACAGCTCGTCGCTGGACATGTCCCACAACAGGCGGCCCTCCTGCCGGGGCTTGTCCACATCGACGATGCGGGTCTGCACCCAGTGCCGGTTCTCGTCATTCTCGAACTGGAACGACACGGCCGGGTCCGCCGTCCAGGCAATGCCTTCGAAGCGCTGCGCGGTACGCGCGATCTCCACCGGCTTGCCGGTGAACGGCGCCTTGAGCATGAGCACGCGGTCACGGTGCGGCACACTCACTTTCCAGTCGCCCTTGTCCAGTGCTTCGGCATACACCAGCGTCGCCGGATCGGTGGAGCGCCAGTCGAAACCGCGCGGCCCCTCCGGCACGCCGTGCACCGGCACGCGGTCGGCCAACGGCAGGCGGGCGATGGGGGTCGTGCGCCCACTGCTGACATCCAGTACCGCGACGTCGTTGGCGAAACGCTGGTAGGTAACCGCATGCGAGAACGGTGGCTTGATCGACTCGGTCAGCACATGCACGCCGTCTGGCGCCGCACTGACATCGTTGTAGATGGCCGGCTGGCCGACCGTTCGCACGGTGCCCGCCGCGGTATCCACCACCGCCAGCTGCGAGGCCCCGTAGTAGGCGAACAACGCTTCGTCATGCACGCTGGTCAGCGTGTCGCGTGCCTCATAGGTGCTGCTCTCGCCACTGCTGCCGAGCGACTCCTGTGCATCGGGTCCGGTCGGCACGCCGCCATTGGAGGGTGCAGGCCCCTGGTTGGCCGGTACCAGCTTCACCAGCAGTGTCTGGCTGCCACCCAGCCACTGCACGGTGCTGCCGAAAATCGGGTTCAACTGGACGTTCGGTACCTGCTTGACCTGACCGGTGGCGGCATCGCCCACCCACAGCTGCACGCTGGTCTCGACTGCATTCTGGAACGCGAAGTGGCTGCCGTCGGCCGACCACAGCGCGCCACCGGCGCAGCCCTGCGGCAGGTTGACCTTGGTCTCCTTGCCGCTGCCGATCTCGACCAGGGTGAAGTCGGCCACGCAGGCCGGTATGCCATAGCCTCCGGGCGTGTCATGGCGGCTGCGGTTCTTCGGCTCCAGGCGCACGCCGGCCAGTTTCAGGTAGGGCTGCGCCACCCGGCTGATCGACGGATAGGTCTGCGCGGTGGTCAGCAACAGACGCTGGCCACTGGGGTCCACGTTCGGCATTGGCGGCGGCGGTGCCTTCAGCACCTTCAGCAGATGCTCCGGCGGCTTGGCATAGTCGGCCCATGCCGGGCCTGCAGACAACAGCGTGACGGCAACGACGGCAATGGCAGCCGCCAGAGAGGTACGACGGATGAGCATCCTTATCCCCTGGTAGTGTCGGGCTGCCCGCGAAGCGGGCATGCGCCGAATCTAGCACCGCCCGGCCCGCGTTCAATGGGCCGGATGGGCTAGTCACCGGATAAGGCAAAGCGCAGGCCGGGTCACTACTGCCGGGCGTGCAGGTCCCAGGTGGCCAGATAGTCCGGGTCCACCACGATCATCCCGGTGGAGCGCATGCAGTACTCGCCCGGCTGGGCTGGCAGGTACTGGTCGAGCATGGGCGGCAGGTAGCGCTCGTGCCCATCGTTTTCGTCGGCAAGCACCACGCCTTCGAACGCGCTGATGCGCAGCACCGTGCCGGCATACTGCTCCAGCCCTTGAACCTGCCCGTCACCGCCGTAACGGGTGACGCCCACCAGCACCACCTTGCCGATCATTTCTTCGGCCTTGGCATCATCCAGAGGCGGCAGTGCCGCATTCAGTTGGTCGCTCATCCCTGTACCTCCGCATCTGGTGGAGACATCGTGGAGCAGGATCCGCGCGGCGTTTCCGCGAACGCCATGGACAGCATGTTGCCCGCGCCGTCCGGAGGATCGTGTGAAGCGCGGCACATTGCGCAGCGTGCATTCAGCATTGCCTGCGTTGCGTCGGCATGCGCGGCGTGTGCTCTGCGGCGCATGCAATGCAGCACCGCGTGCCACGCTAGAATGCGTGCATGCGCACCGTGAATGCTCTTCGTTACATTACGCCCCTGCGGGAGGGCGGCTCCCTGCCGGCCGTGGTCGAGACCGACGACGACGGCATGGCCGTACTCAAGTTCCGGGGTGCGGGCCAGGGGCCCAAGGCCCTGATCGCCGAACTGATCGCAGGTGAAATGGCCCGTACCCTGGGCCTGCCGATTCCCGAACTGCTGTTCGTCGAACTGGACAGCGAGTTCGCGCGTACCGAACCGGATCCGGAGATCCAGGAACTGATCCGCGCCAGCGAGGGCCTGAACCTGGGCCTGGATTACCTGCCCGGCGCGATCAACTACGACCCGGCGGCCATGCCGGTGGACGCCGACCTGGCGTCGCGCATCGTCTGGTTCGATGCATTCACCAGCAATGTCGATCGCACCACGCGCAACCCGAACCTGATGGTGTGGCACCGCCAGCTGTACCTGATCGACCACGGTGCAGCGATGTATTTCCACCACGACTGGGCCAACGCCGGCGATGCGTGCGAAAGGCCGTTCGTGCTGATCCGCGACCACGTGCTGCTGTCGTTCGCCAGCCGCATCGCCGAGGTGGATGCCGAGCTGGCGGCTCGCCTGACCGATGCCGAGATCGAGCGGATCGTCGGCCTCGTGCCAGACAGCTGGCTGGTCAACGAGCCGGCGTTCGACAGCGCTCAGGCCTACCGCCAGGGCTACATCGACTATCTCAAGCATCGCCTGAAGGTGCGTGCGGTGTTCGTGCAGGAGGCCATCCGTGCCCACGCTGCACACGTATGACTATGCGGTCATCCGCGTTGTACCGCGGGTGGAGCGCGAGGAATTCATCAACGTCGGGGTGATCGTGTCCTGTCCCGGTGCGCGTCATCTGGAAGCGGCCATCGAGATCGACCCGGCACGCCTGCAGGCGTTCGCACCGGCGCTGGACCAGCAGGCGCTGCAACCGTGGCTGGATGCCATCGTGGCCATCTGCCGCGGCGATGCCACCGCCGGCCCCATCGCGCAGCTTCCGGCACGCGCACGCTTCCATTTCCTCACCGCCAAACGCAGCTCGATCGTGCAGATGTCCAGCACGCATGTGGGCCGCACAGCCAACCCGGCGGGTGTGGTCGAACATTTGATGACGAAGATGGTACGGGTGCCGCAGTAACACGGCAGGACGCCACTACCGCGCAATCGTGGCGTCCTGCAGCGGCCAGCGACACCAGCCATGGGGATACTCGCCCACCTGCCTGGCCAGCCCCGCACTGACCGGGTAAGCCAGCACCTGCCGGGCCCGCACAGGCAACGAAGCATCATTGTCGATCACCTGATCGAAATAGCCGGCCTGCCAGACCGCTCCGTTGCGGCCACGATGGCGGTTGATCAGGAAGCTGCTGCGCGCCTTGAAGCGCTGTACGCAGTATCCGGGTGGATAGCCACGCAGCTGCGCCAGCCATCGCACGTGGTCGGGCATGACAAGCCAGGCCAGCGAGGTGGTCAGCCCCTCGCGGTCCATCGCAGCCAACAGCTGCATCGCGACATCCGCATGCGCCGCGTTCTCGAACAGGCGCTGCCGATTGCAGCAGGTCACGGTGAGCAGATGGACATTGCCCATGATGGGCTCGCGACTGACAGGGTTCGACAGGCTGGGCATGCGCAACAGCGTGCCCGCCGGCACACCGCTACTGCATCGGTGGACACCACGTCATCGGGTGGGAAATCGCCGCTTCCGGGAATCGGCGGACAGGCCCCGCCGCGAACGATGCTCAATGTTCGGGCAGGGCAAACGCCATCACGTAATCGCCGGGACGGGTCTCCATGAAGTGATGGCCTGCCGCGACGATCACCACGTACTGGCGTCCCCCCTGCTCGTAGATCATCGGGGTGGCCTGGCCCCCGGCAGGCAGCCTGGCATGCCACAGTTCCCGGCCCGTCTTCAGATCGATGGCGCGCAGCAGATCGTCGGTCGCGGCGGCGATGAACACCAGGCCGCTGGCAGTGATCACCGCACCGCCATTGTTGGGCGTTCCGATCTCGATCGGCAGGCCGGAGCGGATGCCGAACGGGCCGTTGCCGCGCGCGCTTCCGAACGGCCGGTCCCACAGCAGCGTGCCCGTGCGCAGATCGATCGCGCGGATGCCGCCATACGGCGGCTGTTTGCACGACAGGCCGGTCAATGGCAGCCGCCATCCTGCATTGACGTCGATGGCATACGGCGTACCCACCTGCGGGTCGCCTGCCCCTTCGCCAGCGCCGCGGTCGGCGCGGATCTGCTCACGCGGCAGCCATCCCCGCCGGTCGGCCTCGGCACGCGGGACCAGCCGATTGTAGTTGGGCATGTCGTTGTAGTTGGCCACGATCACGCCCCGGCGGGTATCGATGGCCACGCCACCCCAGTCCGAGCCACCGTTGTAACCGGGATACTCGATGGAATGGCGATCACTGGTGGGCGGCGTATAGAAGCCCTGGTAGTGCGCCCTGCGGAACTGGATGCGGCAGACCAGCTGATCGATCGGCGTGATGCCCCACATGTCACGCTCGGTCAGCGGCTGCTCGCGCCGCAGGGTGTGATAGAGCGAGAACAGTTGCGTCGGTGAGCGCTGCTCCGGTTCCACGCCGCCCTGCGGAACCCTGCGCTCTTCGGCAGGTGTCAGCAGCCGGCCGTTGCGCCGGTCGAGGATGTACAGGTCACCCTGCTTGGTCGGCAGCAGGATCGCGGGCACCTTGCCTGCCGCGGTCGGAAAATCGATCAGGCTGGCCTGCGAACCGAGGTCGTAGTCCCAGACATCCTTGCGTACGGCCTGGAAATGCCAGACCGGCTTGCCGGTGGCCACGTCGAGTGCCACCAGCGAGGTGGCATAGCGGTTCTGTTGCTCGCTGCGCGAGCCGCTCCAGTAGTCGCCGGCGGCATTGCCCAACGGCAGGTAGACCAGGCCCAGTTGTTCATCGCCGGTGGCGGTGGTCCACATGTTCGGCGTACCCCGGGTATAGACCTGCTCGCGGGGGGGCGGACCGGTGCGCTCGGGCCGCTCCATGTCCCACGCCCAGCGCAGCTTGCCGCTGATCGCGTCATAGGCCTGGATCACGCCGGAAGGCGCGTCACGGCGCTGCCCGTCCAGCACCTGGTGGCCGGTGACGATCACGCCGCGCACGATGGCTGGCGGCGAGGTGATCGAGACATAGCCCGGCGGCACCTCGCCCATGTCGAGGGTGATGTCGATCTGGCCGTTGTTGCCGAAATTGACGCACGGCCGACCGCTGTCGGCATCCACTGCGATGATGCGTCCGTCCAGCGTGCCTTCGATGACGCGCGCCCAGCAGGCAGGCCGCGCGCCCGCCGCCGCGCCCGGTCGAACGCTGGGAGGTGGCAGGGGCAAGGCGAGATCGGCAGCCACATCCGCCAATGCCGCATCGGCGAATACCGGCACGGCGGGCTGCTCGTAGTAGGACACCCCACGGCAGGCGGCGGTGTACGGAATGGAGGCGTCCTTCACCTTTGGATCGAACCGCCACAGCGCCTTGCCAGTGCTGGCCTCGAGGGCGATCAGGCGGTTGCGTGCCGTGCACAGGTACAGCCGGTCGCCGATCTTCAACGGCGTGGTCTCGGCACCCCAGCGCTTCTTCGGCAGGTCGCCGGTGCGGAACTGCCAGGCCAGTTGCAGGGTAGCCACGTTGGCGGGCGTGATCTGCTGCAGCGGCGAGAAGCGGGTGGCGGCGTTGCTGCGGCCCCAGGCGGGCCAGTCACCCTCGGCGGGCTGGTCGGCCGGCTGCAGGCCGGTGGTGTCGCGGGTCGGCTCCAGGCCTGCGCTGAAGGCTGCTTCCGGGAACGGCGCATGGCCGTCCACGCTGCCGTGCGGACTGAACGCCAGGGCAAACGCGCCGACGAACACCAGCAGCAACACGGCGGCGATGCTGCACGACAGCCGTTTGGACAGCGGCGCGCGCAACGTCGGCGTCAGCAGCGCCAGAACGATGCCCAGCGCGGTGACCAGCCCCAGCCGTGGCACCCAGCGCCAGTAATCGCTGCCCGATTCCCACCCCGTCCACAGCAGCGTGCCGACGAACACCAGCGCGTACAGCAGCGCACCGCTGCGACGGTTGAGCCACAGCAAAATGCCGCTGGCCAGCAGGCCACAGCCGGCGATGAGGTAATAGGCCGAGCCACCCAGCTGGAACAGCCATGCACCCAGCCCGCCGATCACCAGGCCCAGGATGACCAGCAGCAGCGACAGGACCGTGACCAAGGGGTGGCGGCGCACAGGCGCCGGCGCGGACTGCGGCGTGGCGGACATCGGCGATCTCCGGGAGCAGCATGCTGCCCTTATCCCACCGCCGCCGTGAAGCGCGTGCGTATTCCATGCTCCCGCATACGACGACGCCGGCACGGGGCCGGCGTCGTCGGGTACCTCGTCAGCGCGACCGGATCACTCCTGCGCGGCATCCTCGCTGCCGGTGGCAACCGGGGCGCCTTCGGCCGTGGCCGGGGCGACCGCGGCCACCTCGTCCTCGTCCTCGTCGATCGAGGCATCCATGCGCTCCACCGCCTGCAGCTTCTCGTCCTTGGACAGGCGGATCAGGGTGACGCCCTGGGTGTTGCGGCCCACGCGGCTGATTTCCGAACCGCGCGTGCGCACCAGCGTGCCGCCATCGGAGATCAGCAGCACTTCATCGCTGGAGCCCATCAGCACCGCAGCGACCAGCTTGCCGTTGCGCTCGGTGGTCTGGATGCCGATCACGCCCTGGGTACCACGCCCCTTGCGCGGATAGTCCGGCAGCGGGGTGCGCTTGCCGTAACCATTCTCGGTGGCGGTGAGGATGTACTGCAGGTTGGCGTCGTCGGCACCGTCGATCACCGCATCGCCATTGGCGACCGCTTCCTCGATACCGTTGTCGTCCTCGTTCTCGTCCTCGGCACCACCGGCACTCTCGGCCACGATCAGGCTGACCACTTCCTCGCCGGGCGGCATCCTGATGCCGCGCACGCCGGTGGCGGTACGGCCCATCGAGCGGACCTTGTCCTCGCCGAAACGCACGGTCTTGCCGTTGGAGGCGAACAGCAGGATGTCACGCTCGCCATCGGTCAGGCCGACGCCAACCAGCGCATCGCCCTCGTCGAGGTTGATCGCGATCTTGCCGCGGGCCAGACGGAAGGCGAATTCGCCCAGCGGGGTCTTCTTGACCGTGCCGTTCTTCGTGGCGAAGAACACGAACTGGCCATCGGCGTATTCGCGCACCGGCAACACGGCCTGTACGCGCTCACCCGGTTCCAGCGGAATCCAGTTGATGATCGGCCGGCCGCGTGCGTTGGAGCCCGCTTCGGGCAGCTGGTACACCGGCAGCCAGAACACCTTGCCTGAACTGGTGAAGGTCAACAGGGTGTCGTGCGTGTTGACCAGCCACAGCTGTTCAATGAAATCCTCTTCCTTGGTCGCTGCCGCGCTGCGGCCACGGCCGCCGCGACGCTGGGCACGGTAGGCGCTGACCGGCTGGCGCTTGACGTAGCCGGCGTGCGACAGGGTGACCACCACGTCTTCCGGGGCGATCAGGTCGAGGATGTCCAGGTCTTCTTCGCTGTGGCGGATCTCGGTGCGACGCTCGTCGCCGAACTCGGCCTTGACGCTGACCAGCTCCTCGCGGATCACCTGCAGCAGGCGATCGGGATCTTCCAGGATGTGGATCAGACCGGCGATCACTTCCAGCAGCTGCTTGTACTCGTCGGTCAGGCGGTCCTGCTCCAGCCCGGTCAGGCGGTGCAGGCGCATTTCCAGGATCTGGGTGGCCTGGATCTCGGTCAGCTGGTAGCCGCCCTCGATCAGGCCCACGCCCTTGGGCAGGTCTTCCGGACGCGAGGCCTCGGCACCGGCGGCGCCCAGCATGGCCCCGACCAGGCCCGGCTCCCACAGGCGGGCGAGCATGCGTTCGCGCGCCTCGTTGGGATTGGGCGAGGTCTTGATCAGCTCGATCATCTCGTCGATGTTGGCCAGCGCGACGGTCAGGCCTTCCAGCACGTGGGCACGGGCACGCGCCTTGCGCAGCTCGAACACGGTGCGGCGGGTGACCACCTCACGACGGTGGCGGACGAATGCCTCCAGCATCTGCTTGAGGTTCATCAACTGCGGGCGGCCGTCGACCAGCGCCACCATGTTGATGCCGAACACCGATTCCATCTGCGTCTGCTGGTACAGGTTGTTCAGCACAACCTCGGCAGATTCACCGCGCTTGATCTCGATGTAGATGCGCATGCCGTCCTTGTCGGACTCATCGCGCAGCTCGCTGATGCCTTCGATCTTCTTTTCCTTGACCAGCTCGGCGATCTTCTCGATCAGACGCGCCTTGTTCACCTGGTAAGGAATTTCAGTGACGATGATCGATTCGCGGCCGTTGTCGGCCACTTCGATATCCGCCTTGGCGCGGATGCGCACGCGGCCACGGCCGGTACGGTAGCCGGCGACGATGCCGGCGGTGCCGTTGATGATGCCCGCAGTCGGGAAATCCGGGCCCGGGATGTACTCCATCAGGCCGTCGACGTCGATTTCCGGGTTGTCGATCAGCGCGATGCAGGCATTGATCGATTCGCTCAGGTTGTGCGGCGGGATGTTGGTCGCCATGCCCACCGCGATACCGGCCGAACCGTTGACCAGCAGGTTCGGGAACCGGGTCGGCATGACCGTCGGCTCCAGTTCCTTCTCGTCGTAGTTGGGCTGGAAATCGATGGTTTCCTTGTCGATGTCGGCCATCAGCTCATGCGCGAGGCGCGACATGCGCGCTTCGGTGTATCGCATCGCCGCGGCGGAGTCACCGTCGATCGAACCGAAGTTACCCTGGCCATCGACCAGCATGTAACGCAGCGAGAACGGCTGGGCCAGGCGCACCAGCGTGTCGTACACCGACTGATCGCCATGCGGATGGTACTTACCGATGACGTCACCGACGATACGCGCCGACTTGAAGTAGGGCTTGTTGCTGTGCGCGTTGAGCTCGTTCATCGCGTACAGCACGCGGCGATGCACCGGCTTGAGGCCATCGCGCGCATCCGGGAGCGCGCGGCCCACGATCACGCTCATGGCGTAATCGAGGTAGCTCTTGCGCATCTCGTCTTCCAGGTTGACCTGGATGATTTCCTTGGCGGTTTCTGCCATTCGGGTTCCGTTGTCTGGTAGCGGTCCAGTCCGGCGCGGACACCTGCGGGGGTGACCATGCCGGAACCTCGATTCAACCTGTGGATACTACCACATCGGACCATTCCCCGCCTGTGTTTACAGGGGTTTTACCGGCACAAATCAGGAACTTAGGGGCAGGACGGGGCCCATCGGGCCACGCCCGGGGCTGGCCGCGGCGAACCCGGAAGATGCGCCCGGCTCCCGCGGCGCAGACCGCCTGTGCGTCTCAACCGCCGAAGGCGGCGCGCATGTTCTCCACGGTCGGGTTCAGGATCACGCCGCGCTCGGTCACGATGGCGTCGATCAGCTCGCCCGGGGTGACGTCGAACACCGGGTTCCAGGCAGCGATGCCTTCGGCCACCGTGCGCGTCCCGCCCACGCCGTAGAGCTCGCCCGGATCGCGCTGTTCGATCTCGATCTGGCTGCCGTCGACGGTCTCCATGTCGACCGTCGAGGACGGCGCCACGACCATGAACTTCACGCCATGGTGGCGCGCGGCGATGGCCAGCTGGTAGGTGCCGATCTTGTTGGCGGTATCGCCATTGGCGCAGATGCGGTCGGCGCCGACGATCACCCACTGCACGGCCCCGGTCTTCATCAGGTGCGAGGCGGCCGAATCGGCGATCAGGGTGGCGTCGATGCCATCCTGCTGCAGTTCCCAGACGGTCAGGCGCGCCCCCTGCAGCCACGGCCGGGTCTCGCCGGCGAATACGCGGGCGATCCGGTGCTGGGCCATGCCGGCGCGGATCACGCCCAGCGCGGTGCCGAAGCCGGCGGTGGCCAGCGAGCCGGTATTGCAGTGGGTCAGCACGCCGCTGCCGGCATCGATCAGGCCGGCGCCGAGCGCCCCCATGTGGCGGTTGGCGGCCAGGTCTTCCTCGGCGATGGCCCGCGCTTCCGCTTCAAGCAGCGTCTTCCAGTCCGCACCGGCGCTGCCCAGGCAACGACGCATCCGCGCCAGTGCCCAGGCCAGGTTGACGGCGGTCGGGCGTGAGGCGTTCAGCCGCTGCAGCGCCGGCTCAAGCTGCTGCAGGGCGAGCGGGCCATCGGCAGCCTGCACCTCACGCGCCGCCAGCACGACGCCCCAGGCAGCCGCGATGCCGATGGCCGGGGCGCCACGTACGGTCAGGGCGTGGATGGCCGCGGCGACTTCATCGCTGTCCCGGCATACCACATGCTCGACCACGAACGGCAGCTTGCGCTGGTCCAGCAGTTGCAGGGCATCGCCGGTCCACAGGATCGGGCGGATGTGGTCGTAGCGGGCGTAATCGAGGTCGGTGGCAGTGTTCATGGGCCCATTGTAGGGCCACGCCCCCTCGCGCAGGCACCCGGCCGGATTCAATTCACCGAGAATTCGGCGCGGCAACCGCCGTCCACCCAGATGCCGTTGCGGCTCCAGCCCCAGGTGCTGCCCTCCACGCACTCTGTGCTGGACAGCTGCTGTCGCACCGCGGCACCGACGGAGATGCTGGCGCCGCAGAAACGGCGCTTCTTCGATTTTGATTCGCAGGTCAACCGGCGCGGCACGTCGACGAAACGGCCATCCTCATCGGCCACCTCGAAATCACCCTGGCAGCCTCGGCTGGTCCACACCTCGTTGCGCTTGTAACCCCAGCCCTGCCCTTCCCGGCATGGCAGCACCGACAGCTGCCGCAGCAGGCGCACCGGTGCGCCGTCCAAACGCACCGGACAACTCTGCGGACGGCCATTGGATTCACAGCGGACCACGCGGCGCACCTTGCGCTTGCTGCCTGGCTCGGCCGCAGCCACTCCCTGCGCCGGGCGCGCCCGGAACTCGGCACGGCAGCCGAGGGTGACCCACACGCCGCTGCGGTCGGTGCCCCATTCGCTGCCACGGATACAGCTGTTGCTGGACAACTGGCGGACCAGATCGACGCCGTTGCTGACATCGATATCGCAATGCACCCATGCCATGTCGCGTGACTCGCAGGTGACGACTTCGCCGTCATAGCCGGCCTGCTGCGCCGATGCCGGCAACGGCGTCAGCACTCCCCACATCGCAATGGAGTAGACCGGTGCCGCCACAACCGCAAACCACTTGACCAAAGCCTTCCCCATAGGACTGGACGAACTGCCATGCCAGTGTCTGGCATCGGGAGTGATGAGAGCATCATCGTGCTTGCTGAATCAAGCGCGCGGACGCGGCAATCCGTTCAGTCTGTCTGGTTCAGAAAGCCGCGTGCGCTCAGGCGTCGGCGAAATCGAAGGCCAGCACGTCGGCGATGCGGGGCGTGCGGTTCATCGCCATCAACAGGCGATCGATGCCGACCGCAACTCCCGCACACGCAGGCATCGCGGGCAGCGCCGCCAGCAGTGCCTCGTCCAGCGCCGGCTGCACCTGCCCGCGCGCATGGCGGCGCTGCAGGTCGTGCTGGAAACGCGCCCGTTGTTCGTCGGCATCGTTCAGTTCGTGATAGCCGTTGGCCAGCTCCACGGCCCCCAGGTACAGCTCGAACCGCTCGGCCAGCGGCGGCGTACCAGGGCGGATGCGGGCCAGTGCTGCCTGGCTCGCCGGCCAGTCGTGGACAACGGTCATGACCGCGTCATCGAAATGCGGTTGGATGCGATGGGTCATCAGCAGATCCAGCCAGTCGTCGCGGGTCAGCCCGACCGGGTCGATATGCACGTCACCCAGCGCAGCGCGCAGCCCGGCCTCATCGGTCTGGAACGGATCCACGCCCACCTGCTGCTGGAACAGCTCGCGGTAGCTCAGCACACGCAGGCTGGCGCTGCGTCCGACCAGGCCCAGAGCCAGGCGGACCAGCTCCGCGGTTTCCTGCACCAGCCGGTGATGGTCCCAGCCAACCCGGTACCACTCCAGCAGGGTGAACTCCGGGTTATGGCGCCCGCCGGCCTCGCCGTTGCGGAACACCCGCCCCAGTTCGTAGCAGTCGCCGACACCGGCAGCGAGCAGCCGCTTGAGCGGGTACTCTGGCGAGGTGCGCAGCCAGCGACGGCGGCCGCCGGCGTCGACATGGCCGCTAAAGTCGGTATGGAAGCTGTCGATGTTGGGCTCGGTATTACCGGCCACCGACAGGATCGGTGTCTCCACCTCCAGCACGTCACGCTCTGCGAAGAAGCGGCGCACCAGCGCGTTCAGCGCGGCACGCTGCTGCAGTTTGCGCCGCAGGGCGTCGCTCACAGGATGCCCTCCGGGCGCGGGTGATCCAGCGGCAGGGTCAGCAGGTCGCGGGTGTCATCGATGTAGCCACTGGCCAGGTACAGCCGACGCGCCAGTTCGTTGTGGTGGTTCACCTCCAGGCGCAGGCGGCTGACCCCGCGTCCGCGCGCACGCTGTTCGCAGATGGCCAGCGCCTGCTTGCCCCGGCCACGGCCGCGTGCCCGCGGCCCCAGATAGAGCTCGTCAAGCAGCATGAAATGTCCGCCCTGCTCCAGGCTGAAGCCCATCGCGATCACCGCATAGCCGACCACCTGACCGGCTTCGTCCAGCCACAGCAGCACTTCGCCGTTGCGCGGATCGGCGAGCAGTGCATCGACACCGCGACGCACGCGCACGTCGTCGAACTCGATCCTGTCCTCGGCGTAGAACGCGCGCATCAGCGAGATCAGCAGTTCCTCGTCGGCACGGGTGGCCAGGCGGAAGTCCAGCGGGGCAGTCTGCATCGGGAATCCTTTGCTGTTTCGGGCCGGGCGCATGTCACGCCCGGCGGGGTCATCATTCGTGGTCGGCGAGGAAGGCCAGCAGACGCGCTTCGTCCCACACCGGCACTCCCAGGGCCAGCGCCTTGTCCAGCTTGGAGCCGGCTTCGGTACCCGCCACCACGAAGTGGGTCTTCTTCGACACGCTGCCGGACACCTTGGCTCCCAGCGCCTCCAGTCGCTCCTTGGCCACATCGCGGGTGAGCTGGGCCAGGGTGCCGGTCAGGACCACGGTCTGCCCGTCGAGCGGACCGGCGACGATTTCGGTCAGCGCGGGCGCCTTGGCCAGGATCTGCTGCATCGCCTCCTCGGCAGCCAGCAGCATCACGCCATGGCTGTCCGCTTCCAGCCACTGGGCAAGGCCGCGCGCGGTGTCCTCGGGCAATCCGGCATTGACGAACTGGCCATGCTCGGCATCGAGCACGGCCTGCGCGCTGGGCAGCACCGCCACCAGCTTTTCCGCGCGCAGGCGGGTGATGCCGGGGATCTCCGATTCCACCAGCAGCTGAGCCAGGTCCAGCCCCTCACGCAGCTTCGCACTGGGCGGATGCACGTCGCTGATGCGCACCTGGCCGACCTGCAGCAGATCGTCGATGGCCTGCTGGTTGCCCTGCTGCTCGAAGAAGTGACCGAGCGAACGTGCCACTTCGCCACCGATGTCCGGCACGCGCTTGAACAGTGGCCAGGGCAGCCGTCGGATCAAGGCCAGATCACCGAACCACTGCGCCAACGCCTTGGCCGTGCTTTCGCCGACATGTTCGATGCCCAGCGCGAACAACAGCCGTTCCAGCGTGGTGGCACGACTGGTGTCGATCGCGGCGATCAGGTTGTCGGCCCAGCGGGTCGCGATCTTCTTCGTGTTCCACTCGAAGCTGGCCGGCTGCGCCAGTGCGTTCGCGCGCCAGGCCACATCGTTGCCATCGAGCTTGAGCACGGCATTGAGCACGGTGCCGCTGCCTTCGGCCGGCAGGTGCGGCGCCAGGCTGGCGGCCAGCGCGGACGGATCTTCCGCGTCGAGCACCAGCTTCAGGTGCAGCAGCTGGTCGCGGGTGAGCCGGTACAGGTCCGCCACGCCCTTGACGATGCCGGCATCCACCAGGGTTTCGATGTACTTGTCACCCAGGCCATCGATATCCATCGCGCGACGTGAAGCGAAATGGGCGATGGCCTCCTTGCGCTGCGCCGGGCACGACAACTCACCGGAGCAGCGCCACGCGGCCGCGCCCTCTTCGCGCACGATCTCCGAGCCACAGACCGGGCAGCGCGTGGGCATCTGCCACGGCGTGGTGCCCGGCGGCCGGCGGTCGAGGATGACGCTGACCACTTCGGGAATCACGTCGCCGGCACGGCGCACGATCACGCTGTCACCCACCCGCACGTCCAGGCGCTCGATCTGGTCCGCATTGTGCAGGGTTGCGTTGGAGACGATCACGCCGGCCACGGCGACCGGCGCCAGGCGCGCGACCGGAGTGGCAGCGCCGGTGCGGCCGATCTGGATCTCGATCGCTTCCAGCGTGGTGCTCTGTTCCTGCGCCGGGAACTTGTGCGCGATGGCCCAGCGCGGTGCGCGCGAGACGAAACCCATCGCCTGCTGGCCAGCGCGGTCGTCCAGCTTGTAGACCACGCCATCGATGTCGAAGGGCAGGCCATCGCGGCGTGCGCCGATATCGCGGTAGTAGGCCAGCAATCCATCGGCGCCTTCCACCACCCTGCACAGATCGCTGACCGGGAAGCCCCAGGCACCCAGCTGCGCGAGCGTGCCCGAGTGGGTATCGGGCAGTTCGCCGCCCTGCACTTCTCCGGTGCCGTAGGCGAAGAAGCTGAGCTTGCGCTGTGCGCTGATCTTCGGGTCGAGCTGCCGCAGCGACCCGGCCGCCGCATTGCGCGGGTTGGCCAGTACCTTGCCGCCATGCAGCCGCGCGCGATCGTTGTAGGCTTCAAAGTCGGCACGGGCCATGTAGACCTCACCGCGCACTTCCAGCACGTCCGGCCAGCCCTTGCCGTGCAGACGCCGGGGGATGTCGCCGATCTCGCGCAGGTTGGCCGTCACGTCTTCGCCGGTCGTGCCATCGCCGCGGGTCGCACCCAGAACGAAATGTCCATCCTCGTAGCGCAGGCTGATCGCCAGCCCGTCCATCTTCGGCTCCGCCGAAAAGCGCGCGGCACCGCGTCGCAGGCGTTCGTCGATGCGGCGCACGAAGTCGGTCACCTCCTCATCGCTGAAGGCATTGGACAACGACAGCATCGGCACCGCGTGGCGGACTTCAGCGAAACGCCCGGAGGGACGCGCGCCGACCTGCTGGGTCGGGCTGTCCGCGCGGGCCAGTTCGGGGTGCGCACGTTCCAGTGCTTCCAGCTCGCGCACCAGCCGGTCGTAATCGACGTCGGGGATCTCCGGCGCATCCAGCTCGTGATAGGCGCGGTTGGCCTGGGCGATCTGCCGGCGGAGTTCATCGACGCGTTCGGCGGGGCTGGGGCTCATCGTGATCGGTGATTCTGGGGCGGCTGGGGATTCTACCGCGCCCGGCCGTCATGCCCTGTAACGTCCCCGCCCCGGCAGTGCCGGGCCCCGCTCCGCGAAAGACGGGCTTGCCGCCCTCCACCGGCAGCGCTAGCGTGCGTCGGCCGCCCTCCGGAAACCTGCCCATGACCCTGCCTGCCTCCCGTCGTCGCTTCCTGCAGCTGGCCGGTGCCGGCCTCGCCGTCGCCGGCAGTGGCCTGCCGGGCCTGGGATACGCGCAAACCGCCCCGGCTGCGGCTCCCGCGTCGCCGCGCGCCGATGGGCCGGTGCTGCTGAACTTCAATGAATGCCCGTACGGGCCTTCCGCCGCTGCGCAATCGGCCGCTCGCGACAGCATCGCGCGCTGCGGCCGCTACCGCTTCGAGCTGGCGGCGCAGGTCCGTGATGCATTCGTCGAACACAGCGGCGTCAGTGCCGATCACCTGCGCCTGTACCCGGGCTCCAGCGAGCCCCTGAACCGCGCCGCCGCAATCTGGACCGGCCCGCAGCAGGGCCTGGTCGTGGCTGATCCGACCTTCGAGGCGATTGGCGACGTGGCCGCCGCGCGGGGCGCACACGTCAGCCGAGTGCCTCTGCGCAGCGACGGCGCGCACGATGTGCGCGCGATGGTGGCTGCCGCGCACGCGCGCCCGACCGGGCTGATGTATGTGTGCAACCCCAACAACCCCACGGGTTCGATCAGCCCGCCCGCCGAGCTCGCCTGGCTGCTGGCCAGCAAGCCCGCCGGAACCCGGGTGCTGCTGGACGAAGCGTACCTGCAGTACAGCGACCAGCCGAGCCTGATCGCGCAGGTGGCGGAGCGCGATGACCTGATCGTGCTGCGCACCTTCTCCAAGCTGTATGGCATGGCCGGACTGCGTCTGGGCGCGGCAGCGGCCCATCCCGATCGCCTGCGCGAGCTGGGCAGCCTCGGCGACAACCCGTTGCCGGTGCCGGCGCTGGCGGCCGCTCTGGCCAGCCTGCACGATCCGCAGTTGGTTCCGCAGCGCCGTCTGCAGAACGCGAAGATCCGGCAGGCGACCATCGCCTGGCTGGGCAAGCGTGGCTTCAGCTGCCTGCCGTCGGAAGCGAACTGTTTCGTGGTGGACGTCCAGCGCGACGGTGCCGCCTTTGCCAGGGCGATGGCCGCACAGGGTGTGGTGATCGGTCGCAGCTGGCCGATCTGGCCGCAGCGCGTCCGTGTGACCGTTGGCACCGAGGAGGAGATGGCAGCGTTCCGCGCCGCGTTCGCCCAGGTCGCCGGGGTGCCTTCCTGACTTCATCCACGCAGGCGATGGATCTGCCGTGGTGGTGGGTGCCGACCGTGGGTCGGCATGCCCGGGATGACCGCGCTTACCAGCGCGGGGTCTTGGTCAGGGGCGGCGCCTGGTGCTGGCGGTCATAGGCACGCAGCTCGTCACGGATGTGGGCGATGCGCTGGCGGCCGAGCGCGTTGCGGCTGTCGTCCAGCACCACGCCATCGAGCAGCTCGGCCATGCGCTGCACGGTCGGCAGCATCTTCTCCCAGGCATCGAGCGCGGTCAGCGGCGCCGGCAGGGTCAGGAAGAAGGCGATGGCCGGCGTCTCCATGGCGCGGATGTTGGCCATGTCGAAACTGCCCGGCTTCATGATGCTGGCCATCGAGAAGATCGGCCCCCGTTCCGGATGGCCCTCCACCAGACGATGGAACACGTTCATGTGGCCGAACACCAGACCGGTTTTCTCGGCCGCCACGACGATGTCCTCGCCCCGCAGCTGCTCGCCGGCCCGTGCGGCCACGAACAGCGAGACGATCTTGTCGAAATCCTGGGTGGCGCGCTTGCCCAGGTCGCTGGCCGCGCCGGCGTCGGTGTCGGCAAGGCCCAGTTCGGCCTGTTGACCCTCTTCGCCCAGTGCCGGATCGAGGCGGGTATCGGCCAACGGTACGCCGTCCTCGCCCAGGACAGGTTCGCGGCGCTCGCTGCTGGTCGGTTCGGTGCCTTCCACGCGGCGGCCCTGGGGCTTCTTCTTCGGACGGCCAAACAGGAAGATCGCGGCGATCAACAGCAGGCCGGCGGCCAGGATGCCGATGCGCAACAGTGCCGTGTCGGACATTCGATAGGTTCTCCGGCTAGTTCATTCAGGTAACTAGGATGGCACGTCAGGCCGCGCCCGCCAATCGCGCGGCCTCTTCCAGGTCCACGCTGACCAGGCGGCTGACGCCCGGCTCGCGCATGGTCACGCCCGACAGCTGCTGCGCAGCTTCCATCGTCGCCTTGTTGTGGCTGACGAACAGGAACTGCACCTTCTCGCTCATTTCCTTGACCATGTTGGCCAGGCGGCCCACGTTGGCCTCGTCCAGCGGTGCGTCCACTTCGTCCAGCAGGCAGAACGGCGCCGGATTGAGCTGGAAGATCGCGAACACCAGCGCCACTGCGGTCATCGCCTTCTCGCCGCCGGACAGCAGCGAGATGCTGGATACGCGCTTGCCCGGCGGACGCGCCATGATGGTCACGCCGGTGTCGAGCAGATCTTCACCGGTCAGTTCCAGATAGGCATGGCCACCGCCGAACAGGCGCGGATAGAGGGCCTGCACACCGGCGTTGACCCGGTCGAACGTATCCTTGAATCGGCCGCGGGTTTCGCGGTCGATCTTGCGGATGGCGTCTTCCAGGGTCTCCAGCGCCGTGGTCAGGTCCACATGCTGCGAATCGAGATACTCCGACCGCTGCGATGCCTCGCCATACTCGTGGATCGCCGCCAGGTTGACCGGCTCCAGCCGGCGCATGCGACCGTCGATCTGGTGCACGGCCTGCTCCCAGTCCCCCAGGCGGGCGTCCTCGGGCAATGCGTTGAGCAGGTCGGCCATCACGAAGCCGGCCTTCTCCACCGCAGCCTGCAGGGTGTCAGCACTGAGCACCAGGGCCTGCTGGTCCAGCTTCCGCTGGGAAATACGCTCGCGCTGCGCCAGCGCCTGCTCATCACGCTGGTGGCGGGTCTGTTCGAAATTGCGCAGCTCGGCGTCGATGCCGTCAAGCAGAGTACGCGCTTCGGCCAGCACGCGGTCGGCACGCACGCGCTCTTCCAGCGCATTCTGGTGCTCGGCCTGCAGCGATTCGACCGGCGAATCACCCTCGTCCAGCTGCGAATGCAGTTCGCCCAGGCGCGAATCCAGCTGCCCGCGCTGGGTGCTCATGCGCTCCAGCGCCTGGCTCAGCGATGCCACCTGTGCGCGCTGCGATTCCAGGGTCAGTGCCAGCGAATGCGAGCGTTCGCGCACCGCCCGTGCGGCTTCGCGGGCGAGGTCGCGTGCTTCGGCCAGCTGCCGGCGTTCGCTTTCCAGGGCCTGCCGGGTCGATTCCAGGTCGCCCATGCTGCTGACGGCACTCTCCAGCCGCGAACGTGCCTCGCGCGCCTGCTCGCGGTTGACCTCGAGGGTCTCCAGCAGTTGGCTCAGCTCGCCTTCGATGCGATCGATGCGCGTGCGTGCGGCCTCCACCTTTCCCTGCTGGCCCTGAAGCTGACCCGCCAGTTCGGATACCGCACGATGCGCGAGGTACAGCGCCCGTTGCGCATCTTCGCGTTGCTGTTCGGCGGCCAGCAGCTGCTCGCGGAAGCCGGACAGCTGATCTTCCAGCTCGACCTCACGGTTCTGCAGCTGTTCGATCTGCTCGCGCAGCTCATTGATCTCGCGCTCGCGCAGCAGCGCACCCTGCTTGGCCGCACCGGAGCGCGACACGCGCACCCAGCCCTGGCCGAGACGCTCACCGCTCTGGGTGATGATCGAATCACCGGCGGGCAGCCGGGCCTGCAGGGCACGGGCCTCGTCCAGATCCCGCGCGCCATGCAGATGCGCCAGCAGGCGTCGGATCGCCGTCGGTCCGCGCACGCGCGCGGCCAGCGATGTCGCGGCGACGTCCAGATCGCTGGCATCGTCAGACACCAGTGCGATGCGGCCTTCGCCCAGTTCGCCCAGCGCATCGACCAGGCCTGCCGGGTCGTCCACCAGCACGCCTTCGATCAGCTGGCCGAGGGCGCTTTCCACCGCATTTTCCCAACCGGCATCGACATCCAGGCGCTCGCCCACGCGCGCGGCCGAATCCAGCCCGCGCGCCTTCAACCAGGCAACCGCGGCGCCCTGCTCCTGGCCGAGTGCGGCCTGCTGCAGGGTTTCCAGCGATGCCAGGCGACCGCGCAGGCCATTGACCTGCTTGCGCAGCTCGGCCAGTTCGTTCTGACCGTTGCGCTGCTGTTCCTGCACGGTGGCCACGCCCTGCTTGCGCTGCTCGACCTGTTCGCTCAGCTCGTCCAGTGCGGTCTTCTGCGTGTCGTGCTGCAGGTGCAGCTGCTCGAAGGCTTCTTCCAGCGCGTCCACGTCCAGCCCGGCACGCTCGGCGGCCAGCGCCTCGCGACGCCGGTCGGCATCGAGGATCTGCCGGTCCAGGTAGTCCACGCGGGTGCGCTCGACATCGCCGGCGCGCGAGGCCTCGGAACTCTGTGAGGTGTGCTGTTCCCAGCGGTGCTGCCAGTCGGCCAGGCGGGCTTCGGCCTCGCGCAGGCTTTCCTGCTTGATCTCGTTCTCTTCCTGCAGCGCCTCCAGCTGCGGGGTCGCGGCGTCCACCGCCTCGCGCAGCACCATCAGCTTGGCCTCGTCGCCACTGATGTGCTGGCCCAGCTCGGCCAATGCCTGCCGCGTCTCGTCGCGGGCCTTGTGCAGGCGCTGCGACAGCTCGCGCTGGTGCTGGATCTGCTGCTCCAGTCGGGCCAAGGTACTACCGACCTGGTAGACCGCGGCCTGCGCGGTATTGAGTGCGTCGGCCGCTTCCTCGCGGCGCATGCGCGAGGTCTCGATGCGGGCCTCGGCGTCGCGCTGGTCCGCGATCAGCTGCTGAAGCCGGGTTTCTTCCTGCGACAGGCCCTCGCGAAGCTTCGACAGGCGCCCATCGAGGCCTCGGAACTCCAGCGCCTTCCACTCGGCATCCTTGACCCTGCGCTCTTCCTGCAACGCCTGGTACTGCTCCGCCTGCCGGGCCTGGCGCTTGAGGTGCTCGAGCTGCTTGCTGATCTCCTCACGCAGGTCGCCCAGGCGATCAAGGTTCTCGCGGGTGTGGCGGATGCGGGTTTCGGTTTCCTTGCGCCGCTCCTTGTACTTGGAGATTCCGGCCGCCTCTTCCAGGTAGACGCGCAGATCCTCGGGACGCGCCTCGATGATCTGGCTGATCATGCCCTGTTCGATGATCGAGTAGCTGCGCGGGCCCAGGCCGGTCCCCAGGAAAAGATCGGTGATGTCGCGGCGGCGGCACTTGGTGCCGTTGAGGTAGTAGTTGCTGGTGCCGTCGCGGCTGACCGTGCGCTTGACCGAGATCTCGTTGAACGAGGCGTACTCGCCGGAGATGGTGTGGTCGGAGTTGTCGAAGATCAGCTCGACCGTGGCCTGCGAGACGGGCTTGCGGGCGTTGGAACCGGAGAAGATCACGTCGGTCAGCGAGTCGCCGCGCAGGCGGCTGGCCGAACTTTCGCCCATGACCCAGCGCACGGCGTCGATGATGTTCGACTTGCCGCAGCCATTGGGCCCCACCACGCCGGTCATGTTGGTCGGCAGATGCAGGGTGGTCGGATCGACGAAAGACTTGAAGCCGGACAGCTTGATCGTGGAAAGACGCATAGGGGTTCCGGACTGGGGCCGGCAAGCGGCCTGCGTTTACCCTCCAAGTCATTGATCCTGCTGGGATCGCCGACCGTGGAACGGGTGTGACGCCCTGAGTATACCGATGTGGCCGTGTTCTACGAATGGGCGTGGAACATCGGGGCCCGCGCACCCGCCGGGCGGGCCGACAAAACAAAACGGGCACCCTCGCGGGCGCCCGTTCTGCGGTGATGCCAGGCCTTGTGGCGTGGGATCAGGCTTCGGCTTCGACGACGACCTTGACGGTGGTCTCGACGTCGGCGTGCAGGTGGATCAGCACGTCGTACTCGCCGATGTTGCGGAACGCGCCTTCGCCCAGGATGACTTCGCTCTTTTCCAGCGGCAGGCCGGCGGCGGTGAAGGCCTCGGCGATGTCGCGCGGGCCGACCGAGCCGTACAGCTTGCCTTCGGTCGAAGCATTGGCGGCGATGGTGACGCTCGCGCCTTCCAGCTTCGCCTTGCGGGCTTCAGCCTCGGCGTGGATGGACTGGGCCTTGGCTTCGTACTCGGCGCGCTTGGCTTCGAACTCTGCCTTGTTGCTCTCGGTGGCCGGCACGGCCTTGCCCTGCGGCACGAGGAAGTTGCGGCCGTAGCCCGGCTTGACGGTGACCAGGTCACCCAGGTTGCCGAGGTTGGTGACCTTCTGCAGGAGGATCAGCTGCATGGTTTTACTCCAGATAAGTTATTCGTTAGCGAGGCGATGCCCCGCAACAAAGGCTGTCCGAATAGCTGGCACAACGGGGCGGCACGCGGCCACCCCGCCGGGCATCAGACGTCGTGGTTGTCGGTGTACGGAATCAGGGCCAGGAAGCGAGCGCGCTTGACGGCGGTCGCCAGCTGACGCTGGTACTTCGACTTGGTACCGGTGACGCGGCTCGGCACGATCTTGCCGTTCTCGGTCAGGTACTGGCGCAGGGTGTTGAGATCCTTGTAGTCGATCTCCTTGACACCTTCAGCCGTGAACTTGCAGAACTTGCGGCGACGGAAGAACTTGGACATGGGAAGGCTCCTTAGGCGGCGGAAGCGGCGTCTTCGCCGGCTTCGTTGTCAGCGGTGGTGGTGGACTCGCCTTCTTCGTCGTCACGACGACGGCGCTCACCGCGCTCCGGCTTGTCACCCTTCTCGTCCTTGCTCTTCATGATCAGCGACTGCTCGGTGTCAGCCTCGTCACGCTTGATGACCAGGTTGCGCAGCACGGCGTCGTTGAAGCGGAAGCTTTCGGTCAGCTCGTTCAGCACGGCCTGGTCGGCTTCGATGTTCAGCAGCACGTAGTGCGCCTTCACCAGGTTCTGGATCGGGTATGCCAGCTGGCGGCGGCCCCAGTCTTCCAGACGGTGGATGGTGCCGTTGCCGTTCTCGACCAGCGACTTGTAGCGCTCGATCATGGCCGGGACCTGCTCGCTCTGGTCCGGGTGGACCATGAACACGATTTCGTAATGACGACTCATGTTTTTTCTACCTTTCGGATGTGGCCTTGCGGCCGGACAGCCCCCCGCCGTTGAGACCGCGGTGGGGCAAGGGTTCCCGCCAGGAAGGCAGGAAGCCGCGCATTATGGCGCAGATGGGGCGGCCGGGCAACCGCGGCCGAACCTGAACCCGGCAGCACCGGGACCTGCCCGAGGACCGGCCGGCAGGCCCCCGGGGAAGCGGCCCTCAGGCCTTGTCGGCGTCCGTGGTGAAGCTCTCGCCGCAGCCGCACTCGGCGGTCGCGTTCGGGTTGCTGAACGTGAAGGTCTCGCTCAGGCCGTGCTTGCCGAAGTCGATCACGGTGCCGTCGACCAGGGCCAGGCTCTGTGCATCGACGTAGATCTTCACGCCGTCCTGGTCGAACACCGTATCGCCCTCGCGCTCGTCACGGGCCAGGTCGGTCACGTGGCCCCAGCCGGAGCAGCCGGTCTTGGTCACGCCGAAGCGCAGGCCCAGCGCGCCCGGGGTCTGGGCGACGAAGCGCTGCACGCGCTCGAAGGCAATGGGGGTCAGGCTGACAGCCATGGGACTACTCCAGAGGAACAGGGACATTATAGGGACGTTGGGCCGCAGAAATGCCTCGCAAGCAGAACGCTGCAACCGGTAAACTCCCGTGTTCACAGATCGAGTCGATCAGCAGAGGATTCAAGTCATGACGGTGGTCAGCGTTGAACATGCGCTTGCCGGGAAGATCCCGGAAGGCGGCGAAGTCACGGTACGCGGATGGGTGCGCACGGTGCGCGGTTCAGCGAATCTGGCCTTCGTGAATGTGACCGACGGCTCCTGCTTCGCCCCGATCCAGGTCGTAGCCAACGACACCCTGGTCAACTTCGACGAGATCAAGCGCCTCACCACCGGCTGCTCGCTGGTGGCCACCGGCATCCTGGTGAAATCGCAGGGCAAGGGCCAGTCGTTCGAGATCCAGGCCAGTGCGGTCGAAGTGGTCGGCTGGGTCGAAGACCCGCTCACCTACCCGATCCAGCCCAAGCCGATGACGCCGGAGTTCCTGCGTGAAGTGGCGCACCTGCGCCCGCGCACCAACCTGTTCGGCGCGGTCACCCGCATCCGCAACTGCCTGGCCCAGGCCGTGCACCGCTTCTTCCACGAGAACGGTTTCAACTGGATCAGCACCCCGATCATCACCACCTCCGACGCCGAAGGCGCCGGCCAGATGTTCCGTGTGTCCACGCTGGACATGGTGAACCTGCCGCGCGATGAGAAGGGCGCGATCGATTTCAGCCGCGACTTCTTCGGCAAGGAGACGTTCCTGACCGTGTCCGGCCAGCTGAACGTCGAGGCCTACTGCCTGGCCCTGAGCAAGGTGTATACCTTCGGCCCGACCTTCCGCGCCGAGAACAGCCACACCACCCGCCATCTGGCGGAGTTCTGGATGATCGAGCCGGAGATCGCCTTCGCCGACCTGGCCGAAGATGCGCGCCTGGCCGAGGAGTTCCTCAAGTACCTGTTCCGCGCGGTGCTGAACGAGCGCAGCGATGATCTGGCCTTCATCGCCGAACGCGTGGACAAGAACGCGATCACCAAGCTGGAAGACTTCATCAACGCGCCGTTCGAGCGCATCGACTACACCGATGCGGTCAGCCTGCTGCAGAAGTCTGGCCGGAAGTTCGACTTCCCGGTCGAATGGGGCCTGGACCTGCAGACCGAACACGAGCGCTGGCTGACCGAGGAACACGTCGGCCGCCCGGTGGTGGTGACCAACTACCCCGAGCACATCAAGGCGTTCTACATGCGCCTGAACGACGACGGCAAGACGGTCGCCGCGATGGACGTGCTGGCGCCGGGCATCGGCGAGATCATCGGTGGCAGCCAGCGCGAAGAGCGCCTGGACGTGCTGGACGCGCGCATGGCCCAGTTCGGCCTGGACCGTGAGCATTACAGCTGGTACCGCGATTTCCGTCGCTACGGCTCGGTGCCGCACGCCGGCTTCGGCCTGGGCTTCGAGCGCCTGGTGGTGTACGTCTGCGGCCTGTCCAACATCCGCGATGCGATTCCTTACCCGCGCGCTCCCGGCAGCGCGGACTTCTAAGCCCCACCACCGACCACGGAGGTACTGCCCCCATGACCCTGTTCTTCGCCCTCTGCTTTGTCGGCGTCGCAGTGGCCGGGTTCAGTGCCTTCGTGATCTTCTGGCCGCTGACCCTGGTGCACGTGCGTGACCGCCATCCGGCGCTGGCACAGCGCTTCGGCAGCGGCGCCTTCCTCAAGCCCGATGCCCTGGCCTGGCTGCTGCGCCGCGACTACCGGCAGCAGCCGGATCGCTCGCTGTCCGGTTTGGCCACGCCGGCCTGGGTTTCGCTGCTGACCCTGCTGGCCGGACTGGGCATGGCCGCCCTGCTCTGGCTGGCTTCGCTCTGGTAACGCCTACATGAACGATCTCTCCGCCCCGCACGACAGCTGGTGGCTGGCCAGCCTCGGCAACACCCTGATCTGGGCCCGCCTGCGCGTGCGCCCGGCCGGCACGGCCGAAGTGCTCGACAGTGATGGCAACACCCTCAGCTACGACAGCGAGGACACCGCCCGCGCGCAGCTGTTCGACGCCGATTTCGTCGAATTCGACGGCCTGGACGAAGAAGATGCGCTGGTGCGCGGCTTCAGCCTGCATGAGGTGCAGCCACCGCACGCCGACAGCGACGAGGGCCTGCGTGGGCGCATGGTGCAATCGCTGGGCGGGCGCGCCTGAGCCCAGGCCGATGTTCACTCCGCGCGCCTTCGCCGAGACCGATCTGATCTGGCTGGACCGCCTGCTGGCGCGCGATCCGTTCGTCACCGTGCTCACCACCGGTGACGACGGCCTGCCCGAGCTGACCCGCGTGCCGGTGCTGTACCGGCGTGATGGCCAGCGCATCGAACTGCGCGGCCACTGGGCGCGGGCCAACCCGCAGTCGCGTCGCCAAGGCACCGCCAAGGTGCTGGTCGATGGCCCCCATGGCTACGTCTCGGCCAGCTGGTATCCGGACAAGGAACCGGCGGCACGCGTTCCGACCTGGAACTATGCCGCTGCCGAGCTGCGCGGACAGCTGCAGCCGTTCGACGGCACCGATGCGCTGGCCCAGCTGGTCGGCGACATCAGCGACCGCTTTGAAGCCAGCGTCGGCCAGCAGTGGCGGTTCGAGGCTGATCGTCCCGAGCACGGCCCGGAGCTGCGCGCCATCGTCGGGTTTCACTTCCACGTCGAACAGGTACAGCTGAAACTGAAGCTCAGCCAGAACCATCCCGATGCCAACCAGCAGGCGGTGATCGACGCGTTGGGTCGCCTGCACGCCCCACCTTCCACCGAACTGGCGCAGTGGATGCGCTGGTTCCGCGATGAGGCCGCCAGCGGCGGCTGAACGCACCGACTCCCGCGACGACGCGGCCGGACAGCCGCGACTTGCCCCCACCGAGGTCAGGGACCCGAACATGAAAGACATCCACAAGCTGCTGCAGAACAACCGCGACTGGGCCGACCGCATCGAGAAGGAAGATCCCGAGTTCTTCCATCAGCTGGCCAAGCAGCAGCACCCGGAATACCTGTGGATCGGCTGCTCCGATTCGCGCGTGCCGGCCAACCAGATCATCGGCATGGCACCGGGCGAAGTGTTCGTGCATCGCAACGTCGCCAACGTGGTCGCCCACACCGACCTGAACTGCCTGAGCGTGGTGCAGTACGCGGTAGACCAGCTGAAGGTGAAGCACATCCTCATCGTGGGCCACTACGGTTGCGGCGGCGTGCATGCCTGCCTGCACAACACCCGCGTCGGCCTGGCGGACAACTGGCTGCGCCACGTCGGCGACGTGATGCAGAAGCACGCGGCGATCATCGATGCGCTGGAGACCGACGAGCTGCGTCATGCCCGCCTGTGCGAGCTGAATGTCATCGAGCAGGTCGCCAACCTGTGCCGCTCGACCATCGTGCAGGACGCCTGGGCACGCGGCCAGAAGCTGATGGTGCATGGCTGGGTCTACAGCTTGAAGGATGGCCGCGTGCGCGAAATGGGCATCGATGTCGGCTCGCCGGAAGATCTGCAGCCGGCTTACGAGAAAGCGCTTTCCTATGTCCCCCGCAAGGGCAAGCGCGACTGATTCCCCACGGAGCCCGACCATGCTCGCCTCACCGATCAACCTGCACGCCTGGATCGAAGAACATCGTCACCTGCTGAAACCGCCGGTGGGCAACAAGATGATCGACAACGGCGACTTCATCGTCATGGTGGTCGGCGGGCCGAACTCGCGGACCGATTATCACTACGACGAAGGCCCCGAGTGGTTCTACCAGCTCGAAGGCGAGATGGTGCTGAAGGTCCAGGAGGATGGCGCGGTCCGCGACATCCCGATCCGTGCCGGCGAGATCTTCCTGCTGCCGGCGAAGGTGCCGCACTCGCCGCGCCGGCCACCGGGCGGCGTCGGGCTGGTCGTGGAACGCAGGCGGCTGCCGCACGAGATGGACGGTGTGATCTGGCATTGCGAGCGCTGCAACCACAAGCTGCATGAGGAGTTCTTCGCGCTGCAGAACATCGAAACCGACCTGCCCAAGGTCTTCGCGCGTTACCACGCCAGCCTGGAACTGCGTACCTGCGGCAAATGCGGCCACATCGACCCGTTGCCGGCACCGGCGGCGGACTGATCGATCGCCGGGCATGGCCCGGCGCTACCGGTGTTGCGATTGCTGATGCCCCCGCCGGGCATGGCCCGGCATGGCCGATGCGCGTGATCTCCAGGTAGCGCCGGGCCATGCCCGGCGAGCGTACTGCGCGGCATCACGCAGGCCCCAGGCGCTACACTGGCAGCCCCGTTGCAGCCTGTTGCCCGACCATGTCCGACCTGCTGAACCGCACCCATGCCATCGCTCTCGACGCCGCGGATCCGTTGCGGCCGCTGCGCAGTGAATTCCTGATTCCGCGCCACGGCGGTGGCGAGCAGACCTACTTCGTGGGCAACTCGCTGGGACTGCAGCCGCGCGGCGCACAGGCGGCGGTGCAGGAGGTGATGAAGCAGTGGGCTGAACTGGCGGTGGAAGGCCACTTCACCGGCCCCACCCAATGGCTGTCCTACCACCGTCTGGTCAGCACGCAGCTGGCGCGGGTGGTCGGTGCGCTGCCCAGCGAAGTGGTGGCGATGAACACGCTGAGCGTGAACCTGCACCTGATGATGGTCAGCTTCTACCGGCCGACCCGGGAACGACCGGTGATCCTGATGGAAGCCGGCGCCTTCCCGACGGACCGTCACGCGGTGGAAGCGCAGATCCGTTTCCATGGCTTCGACCCGGCCGACTGCCTGGTGGAGGTGCAGCCGGACGAGGCCAGCGGCACGATCTCGATGACCGCGATCGAACGCGCGATCGCCACGCATGGCCCTCGCCTGGCTCTGGTGCTGTGGCCAGGCGTGCAGTACCGCACCGGCCAGGCCTTCGACCTCGATGCGATCACCCGCGCCGCACGCCTGCAGGGCGCGCGCATCGGCTTCGACCTGGCGCATTCGGTCGGCAACCTGCCCCTGCGCCTGCACGATGTGGCGCCGGACTTTGCCGTGTGGTGCCATTACAAGTACCTCAACAGCGGCCCGGGGGCCGTCGCCGGGGCGTTCGTGCACGAGCGTCACCACCGTGACAGCACCCTGCCACGCTTCGCCGGCTGGTGGGGCCATGACGAAGCCACCCGCTTCCAGATGTCCCCGCAGTTCACGCCCGCCACCGGCGCCGAAGGCTGGCAGCTGAGCAATCCGCCGATCCTCGGCCTGGCGCCGCTGCGCGCTTCACTGGACCTGTTCGAACGGGCCGGCATGGACGCCCTGCGCAGCAAGTCGCTGGCACTGACCGGCATGCTCGAAGCCCTGGTGCGCGCGCGCCTGGCCAACGTGCTCGACATCGTCACCCCGGCCGAGCCGGACCGGCGCGGCTGCCAGCTCTCGCTGCGGGTGATCGCCGGCCGCGAGCGTGGCCGCGCCCTGTTCGAGCACCTGCGCTCGGTCGGCGTGCTCGGCGACTGGCGCGAGCCGGATGTGATCCGCATCTCCCCCACCCCGCTCTACAACCGCTACCTGGACGTCCACCATTTCGTCGAGGAAGTGGAAGCCTGGGCCGGCCTCTGAGCCGGCACCTCCCCTCCTGCTGGACAGTTCGTTGATCGCACATGCCTCCCGCTCGTTGAGCATCATTGGTGCCGGCCTGGCCGGATCCCTGCTCGCCATCCTGCTGTCGCGGCAGGGCTGGCGGATCACCCTGTACGAACGCCGTGGCGACCCACGCGTGGCCGACTACGAAAGCGGCCGCTCGATCAACCTGGCGCTGGCCGAGCGCGGGCGCAACGCGCTGCGGCAGGCCGGCGTGGAGGACGAGGTGATGGCCCGCGCGGTGATGATGCGTGGACGCATGGTGCATCCGCGCGAAGGCGCCGCGCAGCTGCAGCGCTATGGCCGCGACGACAGCGAAGTGATCTGGTCGATCCATCGCAGGGACCTGAACACCACGCTGCTGACACTGGCCGAGCAGGCAGGTGCCACCGTACATTTCCACCGCCGGCTGCATACCGTCGATTTCGATGCCGGCCATGCGCGCTTCATCGACGATCGCGACGACAGCCCGCACGACATCCACTTCGACAGCCTGATCGGCGCTGACGGCGCCGGCTCGGCGCTGCGCGCGGCGATGAACCGGCGCGCGCCGCTGGGCGAGGACATCGCCTTCCTCGATCACTCCTACAAGGAACTGGAGATTCCACCGGACCGTGATGGCGGCTTCCGCATCGAACGCAACGCATTGCACATCTGGCCACGGGGCCACTTCATGTGCATCGCCCTGCCCAATCACGAAGGCACGTTCACGGTCACCCTGTTCCTGCCCAACCAGGGCGAGCCCAGCTTCGCCACCGTCAATACCGGCGCCCAGGCCGAAGCCCTGTTCGCGCGCGAGTTCGCCGATGCGTTGCCGCTGATCCCCGACCTGCGCACGGACTGGGAGCAGCATCCGCCCGGCCTGCTCGGCACGCTGACGCTGGAGCGCTGGCACCAGCAGGGCCAGGCCGTGCTGATCGGCGATGCCGCGCATGCGATGGTGCCCTTCCACGGGCAGGGCATGAACTGCGCGTTCGAGGACTGCGTGGCACTGGCCCGCCACCTGATGGAAGCCGACGACCTGCAGAGCGCGTTCGCCGCCTTCGAGAAAGAACGCAAGCCGAACGCGCATGCAATCCAGCAGATGGCCCTGGAGAACTACCTGGAGATGCGTGATCGCGTCGCCGACCCGGCCTTCCTGCTGCAGCGCGAGCTGGAGCAGGCGCTTCAGCATCGCTGGCCGACCCGCTTCGTACCGCACTACACCATGGTCACGTTCCTGCACACGCCCTACGCCGAGGCACTGCGCCGGACCGACATCCAGCGCGACATGCTGGTGGCCGCCACGATCGGCCATACGTCGCTGGAGAACATCGACTGGGCAGCTCTGGAGGCACAGATCCATGCCCGGCTGCCGGTTCTGGAGGGCGCACACTGATGGCTGACAGCTTCCTGTTCTACGACCTGGAAACCTTCGGCCAGGACCCACGGCGAACGCGCATCTCGCAGTTCGCGGCGATCCGCACCGATGCCGATCTGAACGAGATCGACACGCCGGTGAGTTTCTTCGTGCGCCCCGCCGACGATCTGCTGCCCTCGCCGATGGCCACCCTGGTCACCGGCATCACGCCGCAGCGGGCACTGGCTGAAGGCATCAGCGAAGCCGAAGCGTTCGACCGCATCAACGAACAGCTGTCGCGCCCGGGTACCTGTGCCCTGGGCTACAACACCCTGCGCTTCGACGACGAATTCATCCGCTACGGTCTGTTCCGCAACTTCCATGACCCCTACGAGCGCGAGTGGCGCAACGGCAACTCGCGCTGGGACCTGCTGGACATGCTGCGGCTGATGCGCGCCCTGCGTCCCGAAGGCATCCACTGGCCACTGCGCGAGGACGGCGCCACGTCGTTCAAGCTCGAGCACCTGGCCGAAGCCAACAATGTGCGCGATGGCGATGCGCACGAGGCGCTGTCGGACGTGCGCGCCACGATCGGCATGGCCCGCCTGTTCAAGCAGTCGCAGCCGCGGTTGTGGGAGTACGCATTGAAACTGCGCGACAAGCGTTTCGTCGGCAGCCTGCTGGACGTGGGCGCGCTGAAGCCGGTGCTGCACATTTCCATGCGATACCCGGCCAGCCGGCTGTGCGCGGCTCCGGTGCTGCCGCTGGCGGTGCACCCGACGATCAACAACCGGGTGATCGTGTTCGATCTGGAAGGTGACATCGACGACCTGCTGCAGCTGCCAGCCGAGACGATCGCCGAGCGGCTCTACCTGCGCGCCAGCGAACTGCCCGAAGGCGTCGCCCGGGTGCCGCTGAAGGAAGTACATCTGAACAAGGTCCCGGCGCTGGTCGCCTGGAACCACCTGCGGCCCGACGATCACGCCCGCCTGGGCCTGGATGTCGCCGCCATCGAAGCCAAGGTCGAGCGGCTGCGTGCATTCGCGCCGCAACTGGCCGAGAAGGCACGGCAGGTGTACAACCAACCACGGGACGCCGTCGTGGCCGACGTCGATGCTTCGCTGTACGACGGCTTCCTCGGCAATGGCGACAAGCCACTGCTGGCCCTGGCGCGGACCACGCCGCCCGCAGAGCTGGCTGCGCTGGAAGGCCGCTTCCGCGATCCGCGCCTGCCCGAACTGCTGTTCCGCTATCGCGCCCGCAACCATCCCGACACCCTGGCACCGGCCGAGCGCCAGCGCTGGCAGGACTACCGCCGCCAGCGCCTGCTCGGTGACGGCCGCCTGGGCGAACTCAACCTGCCCCAGTACCAGCAGCAGCTCGATGCACTGGCCGCCGAGGCGCCGGACGACGATCGCCGCCTGGCCCTGCTGCAATCGCTGCGCGACTGGGGCCAGCATCTGCAGGAGAGCTTGTGAGCACCTATTTCAGCGACGCCAGTTTCAGGTTCCTGCGCAGCCTTGCGCGGCACAATGAAAAGGCCTGGTTCAACGACCATCGCCAGCAGTACGAAGACCATGTACGGCAGCCGTTCCTGCGCCTGCTGGGCGACCTGCAGCCCGCGCTGGCCGAGGTCAGCGCGCATTTCCGTGCCGATACCCGTGGCGTCGGTGGTTCGCTGTTCCGCATCCATCGCGATGCGCGCTTTTCAAACGACAAATCGCCGTACAAGACCTGGCAGGGCGCACGCCTGTTCCATGAACGCCGCCGCGAAGTGGCCGCTCCGTCGTTCTACGTGCATCTGCAGCCGGGCGAGAGCTTCGTCGGTGCCGGCCTGTGGCACCCCGAACCGGACACCCAGCGCCGCGTGCGCCATTTCATCCTGGACAACCCCGGCAGCTGGAAGGCCGCAGCGCATGCACCCGCCCTGCGCCGGCGTTTCGATTTCGAGCAGAGCGAGAAGCTGGTCAGGCCGCCGCGTGGCTTCCCCGCCGATTTCGAGTTCATCGACGATCTCAAGCATCGCAACTGGGTGATGTGGCGCTCGCTGGACGATGAGACGATGACCGGGCCGCGCCTGCTGTCCACGCTCGGCAAGGATCTGGCCGCGCTCGGCCCCTTCGTCGACTATCTGTGCGCGGCACTGGATCTGGAGTTCTGATGCCACTGGCCCGGCAACGCCGCCCGCTCGGCCGCACCGGCCTGTCCGTATCGCCGGTCGGGCTGGGCTGTTCGGGCTTCTGGGGCCATCGCCGCTTTGCCGAGCATGCCGCCGCAGCGATCGTCGAGCACGCGCTGGCCCAGGGCGTGAACCTGTTCGACACCGGCCACAACTACTCCGGCTTCCATGCCGAACCGCGCCTGGGCCGCATCCTGCGACCGCTGCTGGCCCGCTACCCGCGTGAGTCACTGGTCATCTCCAGCAAGGGCGGCACACTGACCGGACAGGCCGGCATCAGTGGCGCAGAACAGCGCGATTTCTCGCCTGCGGCCATCACCGCCAGCTGCGAAGCCTCGCTGCGCAACCTTGGCCTGGATTACCTGGACATCTACCAGCTGCATGGCGCCACCGCGCACGACATCAACGACGATCTGCTCGATGCGCTGCAGCGCCTGCGCGAACGTGGCCTGATCCGCGCCACCGGCATCAACACCCACTCAGCCTCGACGCTGCACTGGATGCTTGCGCATCCACAGGCATTCGACGTGGTCCTGCTGGACTACAACGCGCTGCAGCAGGATCGTGCGCCGCTGATCGACCAGCTGCATGCGGCCGGAATCGGCGTACTGGCAGGCACCGTGCTCGCACAGGGCCACCTGCTGCCCAGCCAGCCTCGCCGGCCGAGATTGGCCGATGCCTGGTACCTGGCGCGCGCGTGGCTCAAGCCCAGCAGCCGCCGTCTGATGCGCAGCGCACGTGCGATGCGCCGGGCCATTGCGGCGATCGACAGCCAGCGTCCGGCCCAGACTGCGTTTGCCTACGTTCTGGGCCACCCCGGCGTGGCCGCCGGCATCCTGGGCACTACCCGCGTCGGCAGTCTGGAGGAGGTGCTGGCCACGCGACCCGAAGCACTGCGCCCCGCCGACCGGCAACGCCTGGTCGCGGCCTATGGCGACGGCAGCGGTTCGCCCAGTCATTGAGTCTTCACCCCGCCCGGCCGCACTTGCGGCAGTCTGGCGGCATGAAGAAGCTCACTGCGATCGTGGTCCTGTTGGTGATTGCCCTGGCCGGCGTGTGGTTCGGCGGCCCCTACCTGACCATACACGGTCTGTCCAAGGCCATCGAACAGCGCGATACCGCCGCACTGGAACGCTACGTCGACTTTCCGCGCGTGCGCGTCAGCCTGCGTGCGCAACTCAATGATTACCTCGTGCGCCAGGCCGGCCCCGATGTGGCCAGCAGTCCGTTCGGCGCCCTGCTCTACGGCCTGGGCGACCAGCTTGGGGGCGCAGCGGTGGACACCCTGATGACCCCGACCGGCATCGGTGCGATGCTGCAGGGCCATGTGCTGTGGAAGCGTGGGCGCAACGAGCTGCAGGGCGGAGATGCCTTCGCGGCGACCGAACCGGCACGGCCTTTGAAGAACGCCCGCCACCGTTTCGAAGCGTTCGACCGCTTCGTCGTCGACGTTGATCGCGGCCCGGGCCAACCACCGTTGAAGGTCGTGCTGGAACCGCAGGGGCTGCGCTGGAAAGTGGTTGACGTGCAGTTGGGAATGGCCGGCACCCCATGATGCAGAACGCCGGGCGTGGCCCGGCGTTCCTACAGGTGCCGCTACGCTCGCCGGGCGTGGCCCGGCGCTACCGCGTCATCCCTCGTTGGCGACACCGTGCGGCACATGGCCCGCGGCAACGTGTTCGCGGGCACTGTCGATGTTGTGCTGCGAATCATCGAAGAAGATGTCGGCACCGAAGGCCTGCAGGAACGGCCCCTTGTGGCGGCCGCCCAGGAACAGCGCCTCGTCCAGGCGCACGCCCCATTCGCGCAGCGTGCGGATCACCCGCTCGTGCGCGGGCGCAGAGCGGGCGGTGACCAGCGCCGTGCGGATCGGCGCACTGTCACCGGCCGGGAACACCTCCTGCAGCGTGTGCAGCGCGGACAGGAAGCCGCGGAACGGGCCACCGCTGAGCGGTTCGCGCGCACGTTCGCGCTCGTGGCGGCCGAATGCCTCGACCCCCTGTTCACGCGAGATGCGCTCGCTTTCATCACCGAAGATCACCGCATCACCGTCAAAGGCAATGCGCAGCTGGCCGGACGGTCGGCCGGTGTCGATCTGGTCCGCGGCGGCCGCAGCGGTCTCGCCGGGTGGCTTGGGCAGGATCGTCGCAGCGGCGATTCCGTGGCGCAGCGCACTGCGGACCGACTCCGGATTGGCCGACAGGAACAGATCGGTGCCGAACGGTTTCACGTAGGGCCAGGTCGGCTCACCGGCGGTGAAGGTGGCACGGATGATGCCCAGGCCGTAGTGCTGGATCGAATTGAAGATGCGCAGGCCGGTATCGGCCGAATTGCGCGACAGCAGGATCACCTCGACGCGCGGGTTCTCCGGGCTGGCGCCCTGGTTCAGCGCCAACAGCTTGCGCACCACCGGGAAGGCCACGCCGGGACCGAGGATGTCGTCCTCGTGCTGGCGCTGGTACTCCGCATAGGCCGCCACGCCATCGGTCTCGAACAGCGCGTGGCTTTCCTCGAGATCGAACAGGGCGCGCGAGGTCACCGCGACGGTCAGCAAACGGGGGGAGTTGTCACCCATCGGTGGGGGTCCTTCTGGCGGTCGACGCGACCGGCAACCTATTGTCCTCAAAAAACGAACTGTTCGCTCAGGATCCGGTCTTCCAGATTGTGTTCCGGGTCGAACAGCAATGTCACCCGGCGGTCGCGCGACTCGCGGATGGTCACCTCGACCACGTCGCGCGTCTCGTGCGAATCGGCGGTCACGCTGACCGGTCGCTTGTAGGGGTCCAGCACGCGGAAGCGCACCTCCGTATCCGCCTTGAGAATGGCACCACGCCAGCGTCGCGGGCGATACGGTGCCAATGGCGTCAGCGCGATGGTGTGCGAGCCCAAGGGCAGCACGGGTCCGTGGGCCGAATAGTTGTAGGCGGTGCTGCCTGCGGGCGTGGCAACCAGCACGCCGTCGCCGATCAGTTCGGCCACCCGCTCCTGCCCATTGAGGTCGATGCCGATGTGCGCAGCCTGGCGGGTCTGCCGCAGCAGGGACACGTCGTTGTACGCCAGCGAACCGGTGCTGGTGCCCGATTCGGTCAGCGCCACCATCTCCAGCGGACGCAGGTTGGCCGGTTCCGCGCGGGCGATGCGTGCATTGACGTCGTCGTCGCCCCGGTACTGGTTCATCAGGAAACCTACGGTGCCCAGCTTCATGCCGAACACCGGTTTTCCCAGGTGGCCGTGACGATGCAGCGTCTGCAGCATGAAGCCATCACCGCCCAGCGGGCAGAGCACGTCGGCCTGCTCGGGGGCATGG
>NZ_JASGBV010000143.1:0-6559 GCF_030053245.1 Stenotrophomonas sp. RS-48 | reverse complement strand
CGCTACCGGCTTCAGGCCGTGCGTGCCAGCGCCAGCCGCAGCAGGCGCGCGTCCAGCCGCTCGTTGAAGTCCTTCGGTGACTGCAGGCCCATGCGCTGCAGGTACACCGCATCGCCATCGCCGGCCGGTTGCCGCAGCGCTGCCCAGACGGTACGCAGCTTGTCGCCGCGGGTCTGCGTGTTGGCCTTCAACCAGCCCAGCGCCTTGACCAGTACCTGCTCGATCTCATTGAAGTCGCTGCCCAGCGGGTAGTCGGGCAGGGTGCCGTCGGAGCGGAAGGGGGCCAGCGCTGCGGCCAGGGCCTGCGGTGTATTGCGCTGCAGCCGCTGCGGATCGGGCTGCGTCGTGGCCAGCAGCTTGCGCGCGGCCTGTGCCTGCTGCAGCAGGCCCTGCTGGAACGGCGCCTCGGTGATCGCCGCCATCGCCTGCACGCAGTCCTCGTCGGTCAACCCGCGCAGGTCGGCGATGCCGTACTCGTCCAGGTAGATATCACGCAGATGGCGGGGAATGGTGGTGTGGCCATAGTTCCAGCGCACGTTCGATTCGCGCTGGCCCTTGTCATCGCGCGCGGCGCGGAACATCAGCACGCTGCGTGCTTCCGGCAGGGCATGGGCCATCGCCACGAAGTTGTACTGACCGCCGACGCCGGACACCACGCGGCCATCGTCCAGGGCATCGGAGACCGCCGCGCCCAGCGCAGTGGCCATCATGCAGGAATTGAAGAAGCGTGCATGGCGGCGCTGCAGGCGCTCCAGCGTCTCGTTGCCGCCGTAAAGCTGGTTGATCTCACTGATGCGGCGCATGCCGATGGCGCGACGTTCATCCGCCGGCAGCTCGCGCAGCCACTGGTAGAACTCCGGCGAGCCCAGGTAGAACGCGCCATGCAGGTATTCGCCTTCGGCGGCCAGCGTGGCATGGTCGATGGACAGCGTGCTGCCGTTCTCGATGCGCTGCATCAGCGCCAGGTCGTCATGCACCTTGCGCTTGATCACGCCGGTCTGGACCAGCCGCCGGAAGCCCTCGTTGAGCATCTCGCTGCAGCCGTACAGGCCGATCTCGAACGGCTCCAGGCCGCCGATTTCCTGTACCAGCGGATGTCGCGCAAGCTGCGGGTCCAGCGCGTGCAGCACGCGCCGGTAGCGCGCGTTGTCGGTATGCCGCAGCACCAGTGCATGGCTGAGTGCATCGGCCAGCGTGCCGATGCCGATCTGCAGCGTGCCGCCATCGCGCACCAGGGTGCTGGCATACAGGCCGATCGCATAGTCGGCGTCGGCGACCGGCTGCCGCGGCAGGCCGAACAGCGCCGGATACGGCGGCGGCGGGGTGATGACCAGGTCGAAGAAGGACACATCGACCGTGGCGGTGCCGCCCAGATAAGGCAGCTGCGGATCGATCTCGGCCACCATCAGCGGACGCGGCAGGCCGCGTGCGGCGATTGCATCGAGCGTGTCCTGGGTGATGTCGTTGTTGCAGGACAACGAGAGGCGGCGATCGTCCGGGCGCATCGCCACCTTCTGCACGATTACCTGCGGCGCGCGCTGGGCCACTGCATCAGCGGCATGGGTGTAGTTGAGGCTGGTGTAGCTGGACTGCGCCTGCCGGGAACCGAGCAGGGCGCCGGACTGCATGTAGAACTCCTCCACCTGCACATGGGCGGGCAGTGCGTCACGGGCGATCGCGTCGGCATAGGCCAGGCGGGGGAAATCCTCGCCGAAATGGCGCTGCGCGAAGGGGCCCAGGAAGCGGGCCTCCAGGCCGCTGCCCCGCACCTTCGGCGGATTCAACGACAGGGCAGTGTAGAGCTGGAGGGGGTGCGAGGGATCGTTCTCGACCCGTGCATACAGTGCATTGAGCAACCGGTGTGGCTTGCCCAGCGCCAGCGGTGCTCCGATCCGCAGCGGCCCTTCCACGCGCGCGAACAGCCAATCGACGGCGGCGTCCAGGTCGGTGAGGTGTTCGGTCATCCGGGGCAGTCCTGCGTAAGGGGAGGTCCGGCATTACAGCATGTCGGGCTTGAACCGCCGTCGACGCGAGACTTCCGCACCGGCCACCATGAAGCGGCCATCGCCACGGTAGTGCACGGTGCGCGGCAGTTTCGGCCGTGGCGCGACGTGGGCACGCACGATCTCCCAGATGAAAAGGTTGCTGGTCTCGATCTGGCTGTCGTCGTACAGGCGGCACTCGAAGCACGAATGGCACTGGCCGACCAGCGGCGCGCCGACCTCGCGGGCGGGCAGGGCATCCAGGCCGAAGTGCGCGAACTTGTCGACCTCCCGCCCGCTGCAGTTGCCGATGTCCACTACGGTATCGAGCAGCTCCACGCCCGGCACATTGATCACGCATTCGCCGCTGCCCCGCGCCAGCGCGAAGCTGTGGTTCTCGTTCCACAGATAGGTCGCCACCAGTGATGGCGAGAAGCCCATCACCATGTGCCAGCCCATCGTCATCAGGTTGCGCTGGCCACGCCACGCGGTGCTGACCAGCACGATCGGGCCGGGTTCGAGGAAGCGGCGGGCCTGTTCGACGGGGAAATCCTTCTTGGGTAGCGGTTTCATGCGCACTCCGGGGCCGGGACGGCCGATGCTGGGCCAGGGCGCATGAAGTGCAGGTCGATGCAGGGCTTGACAGCGGTTTTGATTACGTGCGTAATCGAATTGTCGATTACGGGCGTAAACAATGAATCCGATCAGTGAAGCCGAGGCGGTCGTGATGGAAGTGCTGTGGCAGCAGGCGCCCCGCGGTGCCGATGAGGTGGTTGCCGCACTGGCCCACCGGGACTGGGCCGAACCGACCATCAAGACGCTGCTCAACCGCCTGCTGACCAAGGGCGCGATCGCTGCCGAACGCGAAGGCCGCCGCTATCTGTATCGGCCACTGCTGCAGCGCGAAGCTTGGGTCGCGGCTCAGAGCCAGGACTTTCTGGGCAGAGTGTTCGAAGGACGGGTGGCGCCATTGGTTGCCCATTTCAGTGAACGCGGCCAGCTCAGCGCGCAGGACATCGCCGAACTGAAGAAGCTGATCCAGGAGCTGGACCATGAGTGAGGTGCTCGACAGCGTGTGGCGGGCCAGCGTGTGGCTGGCGCTGGCGGTGATACTCCTGGCGGCGATGCGGCCGCTGCTGCTGCGGCTGGGAGGGCCCTCGCTGGCCTATCGCAGCTGGTGGTTGTTGCCCCTGCTGCTGGCAGGCCTGTTGCTGCCGTTGCCTGCGCTGCCCCTGCTGCAGCATGTGCCGACCCTGCCCCTGAACGTGATGCCTGTCGCGCCGGAGGGCGAGCCCACCCAGGTCATGCGCTGGCCGAAATGGTTGCTGCTGGCCTGGATGCTTGGCGTGGCGATCAGTCTGCTGCGCAGCCTGCGTGCGCAGCAGCGCTTCGAACGTATCCTGGGCCGTCTGCAGGCGCGTGCCGACGGCAGCTGGCAGGCCAGTGCCGATCCCGGTCTGCCGGCCCTGGTCGGCCTGTGGCGGCCGCGCATCGTGGTCGGCCCCGATTTCGACCAGCAGTTCGATGCACGCGAGCAGGGGTTGATCCTGGCACATGAACGCAGCCATCGCCGCAATGGCGATCACTGGGCGAACGGCGCGTTGCTGCTGGTACGCGCAGCGTTCTGGTTCCATCCGCTGATGCCGTGGGCAACACGCAGGTTCCTGCGCGACCAGGAACTGGCCTGCGATGCCCGCACCATTGCCACGCAGCCTGCGCTGCGCGGACTTTACGCCAGTACGCTGCTGAAGGCGCAGCTGGTTCACCCGGTTGCGCCGGCAGTGTGTCACTGGCGCAGCCAACCCGTGTTGAAGGAGCGAATCGCCATGTTGAAGCAGTCCAAGCGGAAGGCATTGCCGTGGGTGTCCGGGCAGGTGCTGGTGGTCGGGGTGTGCGCGGGCCTGGCCACGGTGGCGTGGGCAAGCCAGCTCGGGATGGCCGGCGTGTCGTCGATCGGCGTCGAGCCCGCCGAGTACGCGCAGGCCGATGCCGCTGCGGCCGGCCTGCAGCGTTCTGCGCAGGTCGAGAGGATGGCACCGCCGAAGTATCCGGAGTCTGCGTTCCAGCAGGGCCTGACCGGCGTCGTCACCTTGAAGGTCGAGATCGACGCAGAGGGCAGGCCGACCGACGTACAGGTGCTCAGCGCCACCAATCCCGGTGTGTTCGATGCGGTGTCGATCACGGCCGCCAAGGGCTGGACCTTCCGGCCGGCCCTGAAGGATGGGCGTCCGGTGGCTTCCGCCGTGCGGATTCCACTGACGTTCTCCATGAGTGAGGACGAGAGGGAAGCGGAGCGCGCGCGGTGAGGCAGGCCGCGCTGCTGTTGGCCACGCTGCTGGCCGGCTGTGCCACCCAGGAGCGACTGGGCACGGTTGACACCCGCAGCGAGAGTGTCGGCCATCAGCGGTTGCAGCCCACAGCGGCGGGCGGCAGCGGTCAGGTGCAGGCCTATGCGCTGGCAGCGGGCGAAGGCTATCGGATGCCGCAGCTGTATGCGGCGCCTGATCCGAAGGTGGGCGACCGCGATCCGCGTACCGAACTGGCGCCCACCACCATCTGCCTGCAGGTGGTGGTCGATGCGGAAGGCATGGTCGAGCGCAGCCTGCCGCTGACCGACCGCCCCGAGTGCGCCGCCGGCGCTGCAGCGGAGAACGCGCCGCTGCTGCAGGCGGCGCAGGAGGCGGTGGCGATGTGGAAGTACAGCGCTGCCGCGGTCTGCCACTACCCGGTCGGCAAGGTCCCATCCGACCGCGGCGACTGCGGGAGCGCCGAGCGCATCGAGCCGGTGCCGGTCAGCCTGCTGTACGCCTTCACCTTCGAGATCGTGAAGGGCCGGCAGACGGTCCGTACGCAGGGGAAATGATCGCGCGTGATGCCGGGTAGCGCCGGGCCATGTCCGGCCAGTACAGCGGCGTCGATCAGGCGCCGCCCTGGATGTTGGCCTTCACCGCCGGTTGCATCAGCGCCGGTTCGGCCAGCGTGGCGTCGCGGGCCTGGCGCACGCTGACGAAGTCGGCTTCGGCCACGCCGTCATGCACGTGGATGTTGCGCGCGCGCTGCTCGCCGATGGTGGTCTCGTTGGCGATGTCGCGGCCGCCCGGGCCATAGTCGTGGCAGACGAACACGCGGGTGGACTCGGGCAGCGCCAGCAGGCGCTGGATCGAGCGGTACAGCTGCGCCGCATCGCCGCCGGGGAAATCGCAGCGGGCGGTACCGCCGTCGGGCATGAACAGCGAATCGCCCGTAAACAGTGCGTCGCCGATCAGGTAGGCGATGCTGTCGCTGGTGTGGCCGGGCACGGCGATGACCTGGCCGCGCACTTCGCCCAGCGTGAAGGTCTCGCCGTCGGCGAACAGGTGGTCGAAGATGTCGTCTGCGGCAGGAAGCTGCAGGCCGAACCGCGGCGCAAAGGTCGCCTGCACGGCGCGGATGCCTTCACCGATGGCCAGCGTGGCGTGAGGGAAACGCTGCTTGAGCCGCCGCCCGGCCGACACATGGTCGGCGTGGGCGTGGGTCTCCAGCAGCCACCTCAGCCGCAGCCCCTGCTGCTCGATCGCGTGCAGTGCCGGCTGGACCGGCGACTCGCTGCTGGCATCGGTGTCCGGGTCGTAGTCCAGGACCGGATCGATCAGCGCAGCCTCACCGCTGGCCGGGTCGCTGACCAGGTAGCTGAAGGTATTGCTGTCGCGATGGAAGAACGACTGGACCTGGACCGGCATCGGCAACCTCCTCAGCGTGCGGCGAGCACGCGGTTCAGCAGCTGCGCCAGATTCTCGCCGGCCAGCCGCAGCTGCGCTTCCGCCACCGGGCGGTAGCGCGCGGTGTATTCATCGCCGATCTTACGCGAGGCTGGATAAACGCCGGCTTGCATCGAAATGCGGCAGCTGGCTTCAGCCCACGCCTGCGGATCGCGCTGCGGATTGGACTGGCGCGCCAGTTTCGGCGCCGGCAGCGACCGCAGCACCGGCAGATAGCCGTTGTCGTCCAGCTTGCGGGTGTTGAGCATGCCGCTGTCCCACAGCGAATGGAGGTTGGTGCCGCGGTTGCCGTACTGCAGCTGGAAGTCGTTGCCGCCCTTGTCGTGACCGTAGCCGGCATGCATTGGCTGGTGGATGTCGCCGACCAGATGCACCACGAACTTCAGGGCCTGCAGCCGCTCGCCGTCGGTCAGGCTGCGATCGCCGAGGATCGCGCTCTGTGCCTTCAGCGCTTCGACGATGCAGTTGCCGTTGGTGCAGTGCCTGGGCGCTTCGTAGTGGCAGCCGTCTTCGGCGATGTTGACGTAATGCCAGCCGGCGGAACGGCGGCCGAGGCCCGGGTCCTTGGCACGCAGCTGGTCGGCCCAGGGCGCCACGCTGGCGAGGGTGGCACCGGGTTCGGTGGCCAGCAGGCGGTCGACTTCGGCGCGTGCAGCGGGCGAGAGGCGGGAATCCGCTACCTCAGCGACAAGGCGATGACCTTGCGCGCCCCAGGCATGGGCAGGGGCGGAGGCGGACAGCAGAGCCGGCGCGATCGCGGCGGCGAGGAACAGGGAATGCAGGGCTTTCATGCCGGCATTCTAGCGGGGCGGCGGCCGG